>JAGBEZ010000046.1 GCA_017936725.1 Agathobacter sp. | reverse complement strand
GTAGGTGCAGGACATGCGGGATGCGAAGCAGCCTTAGCAAGTGCCCGACTTGGAATGGAAACAATTATATTTACAGTAAGCGTAGATAGTATTGCTCTTATGCCATGTAATCCAAATATTGGTGGAAGTTCAAAAGGACATATTGTAAGAGAAATCGATGCTCTCGGTGGAGAGATGGGAAAAAATATCGATAAGACATTTATACAGTCTAAGATGCTCAATAAGTCAAAAGGTCCTGCGGTACATTCACTTCGTGCTCAGGCAGATAAGATGGCTTATACGATGGAGATGCGAAAAGTATTAGAAAATACTGAGCATTTGACGATAAGACAAGCAGAAATCAGTGAAATTATTACAGATGATGAAAATAACATTACAGGTGTAAAAACAGTTTCTGGCGCAACCTATCATTGTAAAGCTGTGATTATTTGTTCTGGTACATATTTGAATGCCAGATGTTTAACAGGTGAAATGATTTCTTATACGGGACCAAATGGTCTTCAGGCAGCAACACACCTTACGGATTCTTTGGTAGAGCATGGTGTAGAAATGTATCGTTTTAAAACGGGTACACCTGCACGTATCGATAAGAGAAGTATTAATTTTTCAAAGATGGAAGAGCAACTTGGTGATGATAGAGTCGTACCATTTTCTTTTACGACCAATCCAGAAGATGTTCAGATAGATCAGGTTTCTTGTTGGCTTACTTATACGAATTCAACGACACATGAAATTATTCGTGCAAACCTTCATCGTTCTCCGATGTATTCTGGAGTTATAGAAGGAACAGGACCTAGATACTGTCCTTCTATCGAAGATAAGGTTGTAAAATTTGCAGAAAAAGAAAGACATCAGATTTTTATCGAGCCAGAAGGATTACATACAAATGAAATGTATGTAGGAGGTATGTCATCGTCTTTACCAGAAGACGTACAGCATGCAATGTATCGTACACTTCCAGGATTGGAACATGCAAAGATTGTTCGAAATGCATATGCCATCGAATATGACTGTATCAATCCAAATCAGCTTTATGCATCTTTGGAATTTAAAAACATCCATGGATTATTTAGTGCTGGTCAGTTTAACGGAAGTTCTGGTTACGAAGAAGCGGCAGGACAAGGTTTGGTAGCTGGTATCAATGCCGCTATGAAAATTTTGGGTAGAGAACCACTTATTTTGGATCGTTCTGAAAGTTATATCGGTGTACTCATAGATGACCTGGTAACAAAAGAAACCTTCGAACCATATCGTATGATGACATCCCGTGCAGAATATCGTTTAATCCTTCGTCAGGATAATGCAGATATGCGCCTTACGAAAAAAGGATATGAGATTGGTCTGATTTCACAGGATAGATTCGATTGGGTTTGTGAAAAAGAAAGACTTATAGAAGAAGAAATCACAAGATGTGAAAATGTAAAAGTAGGAGCTTCAAAAGAAGTACAAGCATTATTAGAAAGCTATGGAAGCATTCCACTGAATACTGCTTCCACGATAGCAGAACTGATTCGCCGTCCAGAACTTGATTATGAAAAATTAGCACCAATCGATCCAGAAAGAAAGCCATTAGCTTATGACGTTATCGAACAGGTAAATATTTTAATCAAGTATGATGGTTATATCAAAAGACAGATTAAACAGGTAGAACAGTTTAAGAGATTAGAGAAGAAAAAACTTCCACAGAACTTTGATTATAGTGAAATCAATGGTTTACGTATTGAAGCAGTACAAAAGTTAAATAAATATCAACCAATGAACATTGGACAGGCTTCTCGTATTTCTGGAGTTTCTCCTGCAGACACATCTGTAATTTTAGTTTATTTGGAACAGTTAAAATATTCGAATCCAGATTTGTTCTATCAATTAAATGGACATTTGGATGAAGAAAAATAGTTTTGAAAGAGAAAATCGATGGAATATAATTTTGATACATTCATAGAAGAAGCAAATAAAATAAATATCACGTTTACAGAAAGACAGTTAGAGCAGTTTCGAATTTACTATGAAATGCTGGTAGAAAAAAATAAAGTAATGAATCTCACTGGTATTACAGAGTGGGATGAAGTATTGGAAAAACATTTTCTAGACAGTATCTCACTTATACGTGCTGTAAATTTAAGTCAAAATATTTCTGTCTTAGATATGGGTACAGGAGCTGGTTTTCCAGGCATTCCTCTTAAGATTGCTTTTCCTAACCTTCAGATTACATTAGCGGATTCTCTTAATAAAAGAGTTCTATTTTTACAAGAAGTAATTGAAACACTTAAACTAGAAGGTATCGAAGCCATTCATGGTAGAGCAGAGGATTTAGCGAGAGATAAAAAGTATCGTGAACAGTATGATCTAGTAGTATCGAGAGCCGTAGCAAACCTATCTACACTTAGTGAATATTGCTTACCATTTGTTAAAATAGGTGGCCAGTTTGTCTCTTATAAATCTGGTGAAATTGAGGAAGAAGTTATTGCATCAAAGAGTGCGGTATTTCTACTTGGAGGAAAAACAAAAGATACTGTGAAATTCGAACTGGGAGAATCGGGTCGCTCATTTGTATGTATCGACAAAACCAAAGGTACGCCAAAGACCTACCCTCGCAAAGCTGGGACTCCTTCTAAGAAACCACTATAACAATTTGAATTAATATATTTTTCTAAATACCATGAAAAATAGAATGGCGTACGATATCGTACGCCACAGACTGTAGACAAACGTGCTCCGAGAAACAGTGTTTCTCGGAGTTGTTTTTCTGTTTTCTTGCCATTCTAACTGAAAAAGCCAATGAAGAGCCTCATTTTAAGCCATTTGTAATCCCCATTCATCCTTGATTTTTGCTAACTTTTTTAAATTCATGCATGCAAAGGTAAGCGCGACTTTCATTGTCATTCGCGCTTTGCCGTACATCTGTGTATATCGAAAACCATGGTTCTCTTTTGCTGTGCCAAAGATTCGTTCAATGGTTTCTTTTCTATGTGAATAAAGGTCTTTCATTCCCTCTGTGTAGCGGATATCTTCACATACCTCCATGTAGTCTTCCCAAACATGGCGCATCACAACCTTTACATGATTTTTGCTGTGCGTACATTGTTCTAAGTAAGGACAGGTTTCACAAATGTGTCCGCAACTTTTATACTCCCTGTAACCTTCACGGTTTGTTGTGCTATAAGAGAGTATCTGATTATTCGGACAAATATAGCAATCGTATTGCTCATCATAAACATACTCATACTTTGGGAAGAATCCTTCTTTGGTCATTGGTCGTTTATAAGGAAAGACAGGCTTAACACCATCATCAAGCAACATCTTTGCAATGGCTGGGGTTTTATATCCTGCATCTACAACGCAGTATTCCATTGCGGTATTCTTGAGTTTATCGTAAAGTTTCTTAAAGGTCCTGCTGTCATGTTCATTGCCTGGGTTAACTGTAAAATCTAAAATCCATCCATTCTTATCACAGGCAGTCTGAATACCATAAGCAAACACGTTTTTATGCTCTCCTTTTCGAAACCAGCCACTTTCAGGATCAGTTGTACTGCATTTAATTGTCTTTTCATCGGATGGAACATCATCTGTATAATCTTTAAAGTTATCTCCACCACCAGTTCCAGGCTTATTATCATCGTCTTTCTTCCTTAACGGTTTCTTTCCGTGCGTTTCCCTGTCGGCATCTATTTCTTTTCGGAGCATTTCTTCAAAAAATAATGCTTCCTGCTGTGCAATTCGTTTCTGCATCTTTTTATTGTTCGCACGAGCCTTCACATGTGTTGCATCTACAAAAACTTCGGTAGGATCAACAAGTTTAAAACGATAACACTCCTCCAGGATATGGCGGAAAATCTGTTCAAAAAGGTCTGTGTCCTTAAATCGACGAGTATAGTTCTTGCCAAATGTAGAAAAATGAGGAACTGGGTCATAAAGTTCTAATCCAAGAAACCAGCGGTATGCCATGTTTACTTCGATTTCTTTGATTGTCTGGCGCATGCTCTTAATTCCATAAAGATACTGAATAAGTGGTATCTTAATAAGCGTGACAGGATCAATGCTTGGT
>JAGBEZ010000045.1 GCA_017936725.1 Agathobacter sp. | reverse complement strand
TGATTCTCCTACAATTCGACCTATCGCTAAAATCACACCAGTGATAATTCCAGGCATCGCAGATGGGAGTAAAATCGTACGAATGGTATGCCACTTCCCTGCTCCTAATCCAACAGCACCATGACGGTAGTTGTCTGGAACTGTCTTTAGTGCTTCCTGTGTATTTCTGGTAATCAATGGAAGTACCATAAGCGTCAATGTCAAAGAACCTGTCAAAATAGAATAATTAAGTCCAAGTGTGGTACCAAAAAACATCATACCAAACATACCAAAAATAATAGACGGAATCCCTGACAAGGTTTCCGTTGCCAACTCGATTATCTTTACCAATCTTCCAGGTTTTGCGTATTCATTGAGATATATCGCTGCTCCTACACCAATGGGAGTCGCAATCAGCATAGTAAGCAAAATAATATAAACGGTATTTAAGATATTTCCTGCAATACCCACCGTTCCTTTTAAGATACTAGTCGTTGTTGTAAGGAATTCCCCGTTTACCTGTGAAACCCCTTTCTCAAATACATAAATGATAATCCCAGCTATCAAGAGTACGGATATTCCAGCACAAAGATAAATTAGCCAATACATGAGCGTATCCGAGACACGTACTTTTTTCTTTGTAATACTATTCATTATTCTGTTTCTCCTTTCTTGACGATTCGAGTAAGGAAAATGTTTACGAAAAGAATAAATACAAATAATACCAAACCAATCGTAAACAAGGCCTCTCTATGAAGCCCGGAAGAATAACTCATTTCTCCTACAATTAAAGTAGTCAGGAAGCGTACAGAATGAAATGGCAATGGCAAATTTACTGCCCCTCCAGCTACCATGGCAATTGCCATCGCCTCGCCTAAGGCTCTTCCCATTCCTAATACCACCGCAGTCATAATGCCCGACTTTGCTGCTGGGAGAACCACCTTAAAAATAGTCTGGATCTTTGTTGCTCCCAAAGCTAAGGACGCCGATTTGATAGACGGCTGCACTGCGCGAATCGATGATGCACTGATATTGATTACTGTTGGCAAAATCATAATTGCTAAAACCAATATCGCTGATAGGAAATTTGCTCCTCCTGTAAATTGATGATCTGGTGCATCTTTATAAATCATAAGTTCCAAATTATACATAAGCGGTTTTAATATCATAATTCCCAGCAGACCATAGATAACCGATGGAACTGCTGCTAAAAGTTCTACTGCTGGCTGAACGATATGAACCAGCTTTTTGTTTCCTACCTCCGCTAAAACACTGCGGTCAACAAACCGATTGGAACTCCAATCAGTAGCGACATTACCGTACCAAAAATAGAGGTAAGTATAACGTAAAAAATCCCAAAAGCAGGCTCTACCGCTGTTGGTTTCCACTCTGTTCCAAATAACAGGTCGATAACCCCGACCTCTAAAAGAGCCGGGGTACCAAGACGAATCATATATACTGTTATGGAACATACTGCTACAATTGCCACAATTGCAAATACTGTAAAAATCATCTTTGCAATTTTTTCGCTCATATGTTTATTTCCCATAATTATTCACCTTATTCTGGAAGGATAAGACCTACCTGTTTAATAATCGACTGGCCTTCCTCTGATTCGATGTATGCGAAGAACGCCTGAACCAATTCATTCTGCTTAGAGATTTCACCTTTGGTAGCCATTACAAAAGGTCTTGAAAGCATGTAATCACCAGCAACGATATTCTCTTCTGATGCAACTACACCATCAATCGCTACGACAGTTACGGAATCGTCGATGACATCGAGTGAGATATATCCAATAGCACCACCTGTATTTGCAACTGTGGAAAGAACACCACCAGTTGAGTCAATTTCCTGTGCATAATCACATAAATCTTCTACTTCCAATAATTCTTCGAACGCGCCTCTTGTACCAGAACCCGATTCACGACCAACAACTACGATTGGTTCATCCTTTCCACCAAGCTCCTTCCAGTTTTTGATTTCACCTTTGTAAATCTGAGCCAACTGTTCGGAAGTTACATCTGTAACCATTACACCTTTGTTTACGATAATCGCAATACCATCGATTGCAACGATATTCTCTACTAAACCAGCCTGAATTTCTTCGTCCTTCAATGCTCTTGAAGAATTACCGATATCGGTTGTTCCATCAATAGCCGCCTGAATCCCTGTGCCTGATCCTGTAAATTCAACGTTTACCATTACACCAGGATTAACTGTCATGAAGCCTTCTTTTAATGCATTTGCCAATTTGTTCATAGATGTACTGCCATTTAATGTGATACTTCCGCTTAACTGGCTATTTCCTCCTTCTGTTCCATCTGCGTTTCCACCACATGCGGTGAGACCACCTACCATAACTGTTGCTGCAACAAGAAATGTTGCAATTCTCTTAAAATTCTTTTTCATATTCTCTTTCTCCTTTCGAGCGTTTGTTTTCTTGTTTACACACTTACTATAATTCCCAAAAGTAAAATCTACTATCGCAGTAAAGTAAAGAAAATGTAAAAACTATGTATTTCTACAATTAAAAAAGCTTCTTACAAAGAAGTACAAAAAAGACGCAACTAACAGATAGGTTGCGTCTTTTTTCGTATACTTTAAACATCCTTTTCAAAATCGTACACCACTTCTCCATCTATTATGGTATACAGCGTTTTGGTAAACAGCTCCATCGGATTCCCGGAAAAAATCGCAATATCTGCATCTTTCCCCTTACTCAGACTTCCCAGCCTATCATCGACACCGCAAATACGTGCCGCGTTAATAGTAATCGCTTTTAACCCTTCCTCCATTGGCAAGCCCTGCTTTACCGCAAGACCTGCACACAGTGGCAGATACTGTATCATGCTGACCGGATGGTCTGTCATAATCGAAAATAACACTCCATGTTCCTGCAAAATACGATTGGTTTTAAAATTCATATTTTGCACCTCTGGTTTGGAGCGGGAGGTAAGGTCTGGTCCTACAATAACGGGATAGCCTGACGCCTTGACCTGTTCTGCCACCAAATGACTTTCTGTTCCATGGTCCAAGGTCATTCGCAAATCAAATTCCTTTGCAATCCGAATCGCCGTCTGAATGTCGTCCGCACGATGCGCATGTGCCTTCAGTGGAATTTCTTTGTTTAAGACAGCAAGCCATGGTTCCATATCAAAATCGATTTTTTCTAACGAACCACTTTCCTTCTCTTTTTTATACTGCGCCGCTTCAAAAAGTGTTTTTCGAAGGAGTGCTGCTACGCCCATTCGTGTGGCTGGATATTCGTCTTTGTCACCATAACAGGTTTTTGGATTTTCACCAAAAGCGACCTTCATCGCAGCGGGATTTTTAACTACCATTTCATCAATGCATCTGCCATGCGTTTTCATAAAAAGGAATTGCCCGCCTACTACATTGGCGCTTCCTGGTCCTACCATAACCGATGTG
>JAGBEZ010000004.1 GCA_017936725.1 Agathobacter sp. | reverse complement strand
CAAAAGAGCTGCAAGATGGAAGAACCATCATTATTTTCCCAGAAGGAACCAGAAGTAAAAATGGAAATCAAATGGGAGAATTTCATGCAGGTTCTTTTAAATGTGCTACGAAAGCAAAAGCACCGATTCTGCCTTTTGCGTTTATCGATAGTTTCAAGGTGTTGGATGAAGATGGCTGCCATCCACTTGTAGTGCAATTGCATTACTTGGAGCCAATTTATTATGAAGAATATAAAGATTTGAAAACCAATGAGATTGCAGCATTGGTAAAATCTCGAATCGCAGAAGTGATTGAGAAGAATACGGAATCAGCGAGTTAAGGAATAGTATGAGATTTGATGATTTAGAAATTTGGGATTTGAATGGCGAAGAGGAGCAAATAATTGAGTTCCCAAGTGGTAAGCCAAAAGAAAAAGAAAAAGATAATATTGAAAAAGAAGAGGAAGAAGTCGACTGGAAAAAAGAAATCAAGAGTTTCGCATTCACACTGCTCATCACCCTTGCGGTCGTACTCGTTTTGAAAAACTATGTGATTATCAATGCGAATGTACCAACGGGTTCTATGGAAAACAATATTATGCCAGGAGACAATGTTTTCGGTTTTCGTCTTGCATATTTGACCAAGGGGCCTGAGCGTGGGGACATCATTTTTTTCCCTTTCCCAGATGATGAAACACAAAAATATGTTAAGCGCGTCATTGGTCTCCCAGGAGAAACCGTTCGTATTATAGATGGAAAGATATATATAGATGATGCGACGGAACCATTGGACGAACCATATTTGAAGGAAGAATGGACACATGGAACCGGTCCTTATGTGTTTGAGATTCCAGAGGATGGCTATTTGTGTTTGGGGGACAACCGCAATCGTTCTGCAGATGCACGAGAGTGGAACAATCCGTATGTTACGAGAGATAAAATTATAGGAAAAGCGATATTTATCTATTTCCCATTCGACCATTGGGGATTTGTAGAATAGCTGGTATAAAGAAGGAATTATATGGTAGCAGGTTTGGCAAAATTGATGGGGCTTGAGGAACTCGCTCCAGACAAAAAAAGAAGTGCATATGGCAAATTATGTGGTACGGTAGGTATCGTTTTAAATATTTTGCTTTTTATAGGAAAATTTGTAGCGGGATGGATTAGTAACTCGATTGCGATTACAGCAGATGCTTTTAACAATTTATCCGATGCAGGTTCTTCTCTAGTTACTCTCATTGGGTTTAAATTAGCGGAGCAAAAACCAGACTCTGACCATCCATTCGGACATGGGCGTATGGAATATTTGTCGGGGCTTATTGTATCAGCGGTCATTTTAATGATGGGGTTTGAACTGGTAAAAGATTCGATAGACAAAATCATACATCCAACAGGAGTGGATTTTTCGGTTGTTGTTTTGGTGATTTTAGTTGCATCCATTATTGGAAAATGCTATATGGCACTTTTCAATTATAAATATGGCAAGCGATTTGAATCCAGTACATTAAAGGCGACAGCCGTAGATAGTTTGAGTGACTGTATTTCTACTACGGTGGTTCTTATCGCTACAGTAATTGGGTATTATACCGATGTGCAAATCGATGGATTCTGCGGTATAGCAGTAGGTATTTTAATCTTTGTGGCAGGCATTAATGCAGCAAAAGAAACCCTAAGCCCATTGTTAGGAGAAGCACCAGACCCAGAATTTGTAAATGAGATTGAGGAGATTGTACTGAACTTTGACAAAGAATCCGTTGTTGGGATACATGACTTAATTGTACATGATTATGGTCCGGGAAGACGTATCATCTCTCTTCATGCAGAAGTTCCTGCAGAAGGCGATATTTTGTTGCTTCATGATGTAATTGACAATTTAGAGATGAAACTTCGGGACGATCTAGGGTGTCTTACCACGATACATATGGATCCGGTTGTGACGAAGGACGAACGTGTGACAGAGTTAAAGGCACGTTGTGTAGAATTGGTAAAAGGAATCGGAGAGAGCCTTTCCCTTCATGATTTCAGAGTTGTATTTGGCGAAACACATACCAATCTGATCTTTGATGTTGTTGTACCATTTGAGTTTTATTTGTCAGATACAGAAACGACAAAGTTGATTCAGGAAAAGGTTTGGGAACATTTTGGAAAAAATTATTTTGTAGTAATTACCATTGATAAACCAGCGGTAAAGGTGTAAACTAATATAGATTTAGGAGGAAAATAAAATGCCAGAAAATGCAAACTGTAGCAGTGCATCTACCTGTGGCAGAAGCAGCTGTGAAGGATGTCCAAGTAAAGAAAAAACAAGCATGTTAGAGGAAATGAATGCTTATTCGAATATCAAGCACGTAATTGGTGTTGTAAGTGGAAAAGGTGGCGTTGGTAAGTCGTTTGTTACCGCTTCCCTTGCTTCTATGATGGCCAAGGCCGGATATAAAGTGGGTATTTTGGATGCAGATATTACAGGTCCATCTATCCCAAAAATGTTTGGGGTAAAGGGTCAGGTATATGGCGAAGAACGCGGTATTGTTCCAATGGAAAGCAAGGAAGGTATCAAAATCATCTCTATCAACTTGATGATGGACGACGAAGAGGCACCAGTTGTTTGGAGAGGTCCAGTTATAGCAGGTGCGGTAAAACAGTTCTGGAGTGATACCTTCTGGGGCGATATTGATTATCTATTTGTGGACATGCCTCCAGGAACAGGTGATGTACCTCTTACGGTATTCCAGTCACTTCCAGTAAACGGAATCGTTATCGTAACATCTCCACAGGAACTTGTACAGATGATTGTAAAGAAAGCCTACAATATGGCAAACATGATGCATGTTCCAGTACTTGGCGTAGTAGAGAACTTCAGTTATCTCGAATGTCCAGATTGTGGAAAGAAGATAAATATCTTTGGTGAAAGCAATATCGAGGAAGTATCCAATATGCTCGGTGTAAATCTCCTTGGCAAACTTCCACTTAATCCAGCATACGCTGAGGCGGCGGACAAAGGTGAATTCTATAGCATTGATAATACAGAACTTGAAGTGGCTAAAGAGATTTTAGAGCGTATCTAATTTACCACTTGGTTTTAAAAATTAACCTCTTGATGTAAAAGTATTTACATCGAGAGGTTCTTTTTATATGATAAAGTCAGATAGTTGATATACAACATGGCTTCGGCGAATGGTTTGCTATATGTACTTTGCCGAACCGATAATAGGAGAATCTATGAAAATAAAAATTGAAATTGACGATGGGCTTGCCGAAGAAGAAATCGTCATCCGGTGCAAGTCGTTAAACGAAGATGTGATATCGATACAAAAGCGTATCACGGACGCTGTCAGTTCGAGAATGCAGTTAGAGGTGAGCAGAGGAGAGAAAGAGTACTATATTACAATAGATGAAATTCTCTTTTTCGAAACCGCCGATAATAGTGTAGTCGTTCATACAGCGGGCCAGATATACGAAACAAACTATCGTTTGTATGAATTGGAAGATTTGCTTCCAGGAAACTTTGTGCGTGTGGCGAAGTCCACAATACTAAATGCCAGTAAAGTAAGGGCAATTCATAAAAACATTACAGGCGCCAGCGAAGTTGAGTTTGCTGGAACGAATAAAAAAGTATTTGTTTCAAGAAATTATCTGAAATTATTATTAACAAAATTAGAAGAAAAGAGGTTGATGAAAGTATGAAAAAGAACAATATAACAATCGGATTAGTTTTAATCGTAGCAGCGATTATTATGATGGGAAGTGCAATGGGGCTGATTCCTGATATTCCATGGATTCGAATTTTGTGTAGTGTCCTTTTGGCAGGATGGGGCATAAGAGCGATTATGGAACGTGACTTTTTTGGAATGTTTATGAGTGTAAGTATTATTGCTTGGCTATTTGATGACGAATTGGGAATTGATAATCTGGCACCATTTCCATTATTGATAGCGGCAGCGTGTTTGGGTATCGGTCTTAACATGATTTTTGGAAAGAAAAAGAAAGAAGTAAATATCGAGTATTCTGCAGATGGCGTTGGGAATGAAACCTGGACGGATGGTCGTCATGTGACACTGGAAAATAACTTTAATTCTACAAGCAAATACGTAAATGCGGCTGCTTTTAGCAGTGCAAAATTAGAAAACAATTTCGGCTCTGCAAATGTATATTTTAATAATGCAAATGTTTATAATGGGGAAGCGACGATAGAATTAGATAATAGTTTTGGAAAGATGAACATCTATCTTCCAAGTAAGTGGCGCGCATCCATTAGCCAGGAGAGTGCTTTTGGACATGTAAATATCCACGGAGAACCAAACCGCGATATGGATGCACCATATGTAATCATTAAGGCAGAATCAAATTTTGGAGAACTCAATATCTTTTTCGAGTAAATTGCAATTATTTCTAAATACTACGAAAAAGCAGAATGGCACACGATATCGTGTGCCATTCCTTTTTGTATTATTTAAAACCTTTTTACGGTATGAAATCAATGCTTGTGGCATCATCCACAGTTGAAGGAGGTGCTACATAAGTAAACTCGTTTGAACTGCGGAATATCGTGCTCTTAGAGCCATTCTGGTTTACGACAATCTTGTCGCCATCGTCAATCTTAGAGGTACTTACCCAAAGCTCGTTTCCAGATACATAAGTAGTGCTGATTTTATTGTCATTTACATAGACACGGCTCCACATTGTGAATCCTTCCCCTTTTAAGACGATCCAGTCATTTCCTTCTTCGTCCGTATGTGGATACATTTCCGAAATAATAACATCATCGATGCCCATGATAATGTCGGTAGCTGGGTATTTGTTGATGTCGCCATCATAGCAGTAGCGCTTTCCATAGAGAATATCGTACTGTAACTGTTCGATACCATCCAAGTAAGCCTGCTGATCTGGGTTGTCCCATTGTGTCTGATGATAAGCCATTATTGTGCCATCATGGATACCAACCTGATTAAAGAGGTCTGCCATCAACTGATAAGCATATAAGTCTTTATCATTTTGTTCTAAGCCAAAGTTGTTCCAGGTAACATATTTGGTTTTGTAGATGTCACCAGAAACCATTTCGGAATCTTCTAAGCCCATAGTAGGAAGGTGGTCACCCCAGAAAACTACGATGGTGTCTTCATCTAATTGTTCCAAATAAGTAACCAGTTCCTGCATAAACTGATCGGTTTTATTTGCCTGATGCATATAATAGGTCCAGGCATTGGTTTCTTCTTCGGTAGGAAGTCCATATACTTCACAATATGGAGTTTCAATCACTTTTTCTTCTGGATATACCCCATGCTGACCGACAGTAATTACATAAGTTAAGTCTGGACCAGGGGTAGAGGTCAACGTTTTCATGGTTTCTTCTGCAAGGATGGAGTCCTCAGCCCATCCATCGTTTGGTGTAAACTCTGTGATGTTCATAAGCTCTTTACTTGTGAATGAATCAAAGCCCATCATAGAAAAGGCATTGACACGGCTATAGAAGTTACCGCCGTTGTTGTGTACTGCGTGTGTACCATAACCGATGGATTTCAAGTAAGACGCAATACTTTCACAGTTATCTACTTCTTTTAAAACGGTTTTGTAAGGATATTCGCCTGTGCCAAAGTAGTGTAATCTCATACCGGTAAGGATTTCAAATTCGGCGTTTGCCGTACCTGCACCAACAACTGGCATGGTTAAATAACCAGAAGTGTAGTTGTCTTCCAGATAGTGGAAGAATGGTGTAGGATCTTTACTATATGTCATAAAGTTAAATTCGGCTGGATCTACGAAGGATTCCAAAAGTACTGTGATGATATTTGGACCATTTTCTGTAGTTACTGTGGTAACCGCTTTTTCACTTTCTACTGCCTGCATCAAAGCGTCGATAACGGCTTCATCGTAATTTTCTGGTTCTTTCATCCCCCAGTTTACAAAGCCAGAAGAGAAAGAATATACAAAGCCATAATCTATATATCCCTGTGCAATATTGGTAAAGTAGCTGGCTACGATGTTTTTTTCCTGTGCTACCGTGGTAGTAGCAGGAATTGCGATAAAAACAATGGTCAAAATAGATGCCAGGGAAACGATACGGTGCTGCGTTCCTTTATATACAGGACCATGCACATAAATCAATGCACAAAGGAATATAAATAAAATTGCAGCAATAACAATTATAACCATCATAAGTGGAGAAATAT
>JAGBEZ010000044.1 GCA_017936725.1 Agathobacter sp. | reverse complement strand
TCCTCTCCGCATCTCCGCACCGGAGATTCCACGCACAAAGTCATGCTGCTGGTGATTCTGGCACTGATTCCCGCAGTCCTGGCTTCGGTCTGGTTTTTCGGTTGGAACGCACTCCGTGTAGTCGTTTACTGCATGGCGTTCTGCGCTTTGTTCGAGTATCCAATTGCTGCTGGCACACCCGAATCAGGAACTCCTGCGGCATAATCTGGCTTCACATTTACTTCATCGCGCGCTGCCATACGACGACCTGTTTCATAACGCATTTCTTCTACATTGACACCTTCGTAGGTAGAAGTAGGATATCCATAATATACCCAAAGGAAGGAACACATCTTCATTTCTTCCCCTGGCTGCTGTAAGGTCTCTACACCATCTGCTGTCATAAATACGATTTCTGCTGGACCTAATTCTTTATAATCGACATATCCAAGATTTAAATACGCAAAACTTTCAAAAGAAAGACAGTACGCACCTTCTTTTTCACCTACGATAATCGGAGTACGTCCTAATCTGTCTCTGGAAGCATAGATACCATCTTTCGTCAAAATCAGTACACTAAGAGAACCAATTACCTTTTCCTGAAGATATCTCAGTCCTTCTAACATCGTATCTTTTTGATTGATAATCGCTGCGGCAACCTCTGTCTGGTTGATGCTTCCACCACTCATTTCAAGGAAATGCGTTTTCCCTGAATCGTAGCACTCCTGAACCAATTCTGCTGCATTTGCAATCTTACCTACCGTAGTAATCGCAAAACTTCCCAAATGAGAATGTACCAAAAGTGGCTGTGGTTCAAAATCGGAAATACATCCGATACCCATATTTCCCTGTAATTCCTCTACATCCTTTTCAAACTTTGTACGGAATGGAGAGTTCTGAATATTATGAATTGCACGGTCAAATCCGTTCTCACCATATACCGCCATACCAGCTCTTCTGGTACCTAAATGAGAATGGTAATCCGTACCATAAAATAAATCTAATACACATGATTCTTTTGACGCTACTGCGAAAAATCCGCCCATAATCTAGCCTCCTGTATCTGTCTTCTGTAAAATAGTTCTTTTTGGCTACTACAGGGTAAGTATAACACAAAATAAACTTGTTTCATGTACTTTTTTCGATACTGCTATTATTATTTCTAATAAAATTCATAATTTCGTATTATTCGTAACGCAGCGCATCAATTGGATTCATCTTCGCCGCCTTGTTCGCTGGGAAGTATCCAAAGAACAAACCGATTCCCATCGAGAATGCAAGCGAAATCACAATGCCACTAATCGAAGGCATTGCAGGATATCCCATGTAGTTAGATAACGCTGCACCCGCTGTAATTCCGACGATAAGTCCAATCATACCACCAATCAGGCAAATAATAATCGCTTCTACGATAAACTGTGCTCGAATCGAAGAGTTCTTTGCACCCAATGCTTTTCTCGTACCGATTTCTCTCGTACGCTCGGTAACGGATACCAGCATGATGTTCATTACCCCAATACCGCCTACCAAAAGAGCAATACCAGCTACAATGGAGATTGCCAGCGTGATGGTATCTAACATACTCGTCAACATCGCAATCATGCTTTCTAAGGTCATAACCGTTACTTCAAAGTCTGCATTGTTGCGATAATATGGCTCATAAAAGCTCTTGATGTTCTTGGATAACTGCTCCGTATCTACACCTACTGCTGCACTTACACGAATCGTAGAAAACTGGTCCTTCGAATGTGTAATCGCCATCGCTGTTTGCAGAGGCAAATATACCGTACTTCCGCCCAAGCCAAACATGCTCATTCCGCCCATTCCAGATGCACTTGCACTTTTATACACCCCAACGATCGTCAGCGAAATATTACTTTCTTCTAATTCTACATCAATCACTTTTCCAACTGCCGTAGCCGCATCTCCAAACATATCCACAGCAAAATCTTCCTGGACCAAACAGCTCATGCGCTGACCATTGTAATCCTGCTGTGAAAGCATCGTTCCTGCCACAATATCAATGGGTGAAGTGATAAAATATCCTACCGTTGTTCCCATAAGAGAAACGCGACCTGTGGTATTTTTATACTCAGCCACTCCACGTCCTGCAGAATGTGAGATATTAATCGCATAGATATCGTCTTCAAAACGTTCATACATTTCCGAAATCATCGCACTGGTAATATAATCCGCATCGGTCATCTCTGCATCCGAATCGGATACTGCGTATTCTGCGCCATCCAGTTTTTGACTGTAGTCATTCTCCTGGCTGCGCTCGCTTACCATCACATAAACATCATTCGAACCCATGGACTGTAAACTTTCTTCTATCGAAATCGTAAGCGAATTTCCTACCGTAAAAATTGCGATAACGGCTGCGATACCAATAATAATACCAAGCATCGTAAGAAGCGCACGCATCTTATTCGATTTTAAACTCGTAATGGCAAGTGTGATATTTTCACCTAATAGCATATTACTTCACCTGCCCTTCTGCAGATGCACTCTGTCTTACATCTACATCACGTTTTACTACTTCCGACACGATATTCCCATCTCGAATCGAGATAATACGATCGGTTTCCTCCGCTAATTCTGGAGAATGTGTAATCAGCACAATGGTCTTGTTCTGCTCTCTATTTAATTTATGGAACAAATCCATAACCAGTCGTCCTGTCTTGGTATCGAGCGCTCCCGTTGGCTCATCCGCGAGAATAATCGCAGGATTATTTGCCATCGCACGTGCAATCGCCACTCTCTGCTTTTGTCCGCCAGAAAGTTCCTCTGGCAAATGGCTTGCACGCTCTGTCATCTCTACCAGTTCCAAAAGCTCCATTGCTCGTTTTCTTCGTTCTGCCTTTGGAACTCCCGCATACAGCATAGGAAGCTCTACATTACGAAGCGCATTCGTCTTTGGTATGAGATTATAGGTCTGAAATACAAAGCCGATTTTCTGATTTCGAATTTCCGACAAATCATTGTCGTGTGCACTTCCCACATCAATTCCATCTAAGTAGTAGCTTCCAGATGTAGGACGGTCTAAAACACCAATTAAATTCATTAAAGTGGACTTACCCGAACCAGAAGGTCCTACAATCGAAAGGAATTCTCCTTCCTTGACTTCAAGCGAAATCCCATGCAAAATTTCCAGTTCGTTTGGTTCTCCAATATAGAATCTTTTTACGATATTTTCCAATTTAATTATGGAACTCATATCTTTTTTACCTTTCTTATTTTGAAATACAGTACTCGCTTATCTTTTAAATTCCAGCGCCTGCACCCATCATGTTGAGAAGCTCTTCAATCGAACTATTTCCCTGCGCATCTGGAACTAAAATCTCTGTTTTTTCAGTCACCTGATCGGAAATGATTTCCACATAATAGGTTCCTTGCAAGCCGACGGTAACGTCCAGCGCCTTTGTAACATAATTGCCTTCTTCATCTTTGCCTGTTACTTCTTCTACATATGTCGTGCCATCTGCTCTCGTATAAATCGCATCATAAGGAACCGACCATACATCGGTACTTTCTTCTGTAATAATACTTGTCTTTGCGTTCATGCCCAAACGAAGTCTGTCGTTTTGCTCTTTCAGTTCAATCTTTACCAAATAGGTCGCACTTCCACTTGCGCTTCCACTGAAACTGCTGGTATCCATGCCACCCATAAGACCTGAAAGACCGCCCATAGATGCGTTTCCGCTATTGGTTGCACGAGGTGCTGCATAGGTAATCACACCTTCTAATTCCTGATCTCTCGTAGCATCGGTTTTTACCAGAACCTTCATGCCAACCGCTACATCAGCAATATCATATTCTTCTACCTGTGCTTCTACGATGAAACGCTCCACGCCTTCAATACTTGCAATCGTTCCACCATTAAAGCTACTTCCTTCGGTAACGTTAAGTGCTGTGATCACACCTGCAATTCCAGCACGGATTGTTCCATCCTCTTTTTGCTCTTGAAGTGCCTCTAACTGCTCTTCATAGTTATCAATTCTGGTGTCTATCTGCTCAATATAGTTTTTCTTTGCGTCTTCTAAATTAGAAGTGTCTGCATCTTCTAACGACTCTACTCGTGATTTATAGGAATCCACTCTGCTTTGTGCGTTATCTACGGTTGTCTTCTGGGAATTAATCGTAGAAACCAGTTCTATTTCCTCAGATACACTTAAGTCATTGCTTGGGTCGTCATCCTTGTTATTCTCCAAGCCTTCAGCATACTTCTGCTCCCACTTTGCCAACTCCGCTTTTTCTTCAGCGAGCGTTGCTTCCGCTTCTGTCAGATTTTCTTTCGCTTCTGCTAAATCTTCCGCATTTGAAGTTTCTCTTTCTGCAATCTGTTTATCATAATCTGCAATCTGTGTCTGCTTATCGGATTTTGCATCTGCAATATTATTTTGAACAGTTTTAATCTGTTCCTCTATATCGTCCGTATTAAATGTACAAATAATATCCCCCGCAGCAACTACGTCACCCAGTTTTACACTTACGGTTTCTACTTTCGCTCCATAAGAACCACCTGTAACATTTTCTGTATTTGCAGCTTCAATGCTGCCATTCGCAGTGATACTATTTGCAATGGTTCGCTTCGTAACCAGCTCTACCGAACCATTTACCGTGCCCTCTTTCTGTTTTCCAGCTCCCGAGAGCGCAAGTCCTATGATAAGTGCAAGCACCACTACAATCGCCACGATAATAATCCATTTTTTCTTTCCTCTTTTTGCGGACATAGATAATATTTCCTTTCCATATCTTGGTGTTAAAATCATGTTTTCATTATACACAATTTCATGCATATGAACATAGCGATATTCTAAATTTTTTCTAAATATTTTATGCAATTTAAAACGGAGGAGCACTGGTCCTACCAGTATTCCTCCGCTTATATGTTTTACTCTACATTTACAAATTTTTTAAACACATCGATATATGCTTTTGCTTTTTCGCGATTATCTGCTTCTGCAAAGATACGAAGCAACGGTTCCGTTCCCGAAAAACGACAGCTTACAAAACTATCATCTTCAAAATAAACTTTACATCCGTCCTCATATCCTATGCGCTTTATCGGTGCATGAAACTCTGGCACTTGTTTTTCCACCATAATCTTTCTTACAATCTCTTCTTTTTTACTTGGTTCAAAAGAAAGATTATCTTCTACCATTTCATAATGTCCGTATTGTTCTTCCAGACTATCAATGATTTCAGATGGACTCTTGCCAATTACGCTCACCATTTCTGCAAAAAGAGAGGCTGCGTAGATGGAATCTTTTCCATGAATATGTCCTCGTACGGTAAGTCCGCCAGAGGATTCTCCGCCTAACACCGCGTTTACTTCATCTATTTTTGATGAAATATATTTAAATCCTACGGGAACCTCATAACATTTTTCGCCAAAACTTTCCGCAATGCGATCTAGCATATGGGTTGTGGACACATTTCTAACAACCGGCCCTTTCCAGCCTTTGTATTTTACAAGATAATAATAAAGCATACAAAGGATTTCATTGGCACTGATATATCTGCCGCTTCGATCAATAATTCCAAGTCTGTCTCCATCTCCATCCATGGCAATTCCGAAATCATAGTTTCCACGAACTACGGACTCTTGCAATGTGCCAAGTGTCTTTTCTGTTGGAGCAGGCATCATGCCTCCAAAATAGGCATCTTTGTTTAAATTAATCGTATCTATCGTGCATCTTGCTGTGTGGAAGATAATCTGCAAAGGATAGGTTCCTGAACCATGCATTGTGTCGAACAATACACGAAGGCCTCTTTCACGAAGTGCCTGCATATCCAAGAGTTCAATAATATCATCCAAAAACTTGTTAAATGGGTTATTCAGATATACGATGCGTCCATCCGATACTGCATCTTCAAATTTGCAATAGTTCACTTCACTTGTTTCTGCAATTAATTGCTCCACGCGTTCTGTGACTTCTAATGGTGCATCTCGTCCTTCATCTACAATCAGCTTAATTCCATTATAACTTGCTGGGTTATGGCTTGCTGTTATTTCAATACCAAAATGCAGTTCTTTGTCTTTTACGGTATGCATGACAAGCGGTGTTGGCACGGAACGATTCATAAACCACACTTCAATCCCGCCTTCTGCCAAAATCTCAGCAACCCATCTAGCGGCGTTTTCCGATAAGAAACGTCTATCATATCCGATAATAATTGGTTTATCTGCTTTGTTATTCTCTTTTGCATATTTTAAAATTCCGGTTGCTACAAGACGAATATT
>JAGBEZ010000043.1 GCA_017936725.1 Agathobacter sp. | reverse complement strand
TTATCCGCTTAGAGAAACTAGAAATTTGTTATGTAATTCGTTCCATATACACAGGCGCACGGATTTTATAGAAATATGAAAAAAGGGAGTGTCATCGACACTCCCATGCTAGCTACTGCATAATATCTACAATAACCTTTTTGTCTTCTTTAGAGGCTGCGGCTTTTACAACAGAACGGATTGCTTTTGCAATACGGCCCTGTTTGCCGATAACTTTGCCCATGTCAGACTGTGCAACACGCAATTCCAAAACGATGGCTCTGTCTGTTTCTGTTTCAGTAACAACTACTTCATCAGGACAGTCTACGAGCGCTTTTGCAATTACTTCCACTAATTCTTTCATTGCGCTACCTCTCAAATCTTATTTTGTGATACCTGTTGCTTTGAAGATTCTAGCAACTGTATCTGTTGGCTGAGCACCATTTGCTAACCATTTTTTAGCAGCTTCTTCATCTACATGATATTCAGCTGGTGTTTTCATTGGATCATATGTTCCGATTTCGTCGATACAACGACCATCTCTTGGTGATCTAGAATCTGCTACTACGATTCTGTAGAAAGGTGCTTTTTTCTGTCCCATTCTTCTTAATCTGATTTTAACTGCCATTTTTGTTTCCTCCTAGGATAAAATAATAAATTTGTTAACATATTTATTTAAAACCGTTGTCATTTGTATGCAACAGATTTTAACAAGTTAATTTTAGAATCGGAATCCATTTCCAAATGGATTTCCGCCACGTCTTCCTCTTCTGCCGCCCATCATGCCAGGCATTTTCTTCATCATTTTCTGCATCTGCTCAAACTGTTTTACCAGTCTGTTTACTTCGGCAATATCAACGCCTGCGCCTTTTGCAATACGGTGTTTACGGCTTGGGTTCATCAGTTTTGGATTCTGACGTTCTTTGATTGTCATGGACTGAATGATTGCTTCAGTGCGTGCTAACTGTTTTTCAGCAGCATCGGTATCAATATCTGGCATCTTGCCCATACCCATACCTGGCATCATATTCATCATTGCAGACATACCGCCCATTTTCTTCATCTGACTCATGGATTCTAAATACATCTCATAATCAAACTGATTCTTACGCATCTTCTGCTCGATTTTCTTTGCAGCTTCCTCGTCGATGTTTTCCTGTGCTTTTTCAATCATTGTAAGCACATCACCCATACCAAGGATTCGAGAAGCCATACGGTCTGGATAAAACTGCTCTAAATCTGAGAGTTTTTCACCCATACCTGCGTAAAGAATCGGTTTTCCAGTTACGGCTCTAATCGAGAGGGCCGCACCGCCACGGGTATCACCATCCAACTTGGTAAGTACCACTCCGTCAATGCCAATCTTGGCATCGAAGGTCTCTGCTACATTTACCGCATCCTGACCTGTCATAGCATCTACAACTAAAATCGTCTGGAATGCATCTGTCGCTTCTTTTATTGCAACCAATTCGTCCATCATCTCTTCATCTACATGAAGACGTCCGGCCGTATCAATGAATAACACATTAAATTCATTTTTCTTTGCATATTCAACTGCAGCTTTGGCGATATTTACTGGCTTTTCGGAAGTGCCCATCTCGAAGACTTCCACACCCATCTTCTCACCATTGATCTTCAACTGTTCAATCGCCGCTGGACGATATACGTCACAGGCTGCCAAAAGGCTCTTTTTACCTTTGGTCTTGAACTTTCCTGCAAGTTTGGCTGTCGTGGTAGTTTTACCAGCACCTTGAAGACCCGCCATCATGATAACTGTAAGGGCTTTTCCTGGTCTAAAGGCAATCTCCGTGGTTTCAGAACCCATGAGTTTTACCATTTCCTCATTTACGATTTTGATAACCATCTGACCTGGATTCAAACCATTCATAACGTCCTGACCGATTGCTCGTTCCTGTACGTCTTTTATGAACTGTTTTACCACACGGAAGTTTACGTCTGCCTCTAAAAGAGCAAGTTTAACTTCTTTCATCGCAACCTTTACGTCATCTTCGCTAAGACGACCCTTGCCACGCAGGTTTTTAAATACGTTCTGCAGTTTTTCAGTTAAACTGTCAAATGCCATATTATAACTCCTCTAAAATTTGGTTAGAGATATTTTCAATATCCACTAAGATAGCCTCATCATAAGATTCTTTACACTGCTTTGCCAATTCATGAATCTGTCCTACATCTTCTTTTATGTGTAAGAACTTTGCTACTAAGTGAAGCTTATCTTCGTAGTCTTGTAATTTCTTACTGCATCGCTTCACCAAATCATGTACACCCTGTCGACTGATTCCCTCTTCTGCGGCTATTTCACCTAGAGATAAGTCATTTAAAACAAAGTCTTCAAAAATTTGTCTCTGATGTTCATTTAAAAGTTCACCATAAAAATCATATAAATACGCAAGTTCTATCTTCGATTCCATATCTACTCCTATGTGTCAAGCATAATACCTTTACACTCTCACGCACTAGGCTAGAATATCATAAAAAAATAAGGGTGTCAAGCATTTTTACTCGACACCCATATGTTTTTTTTAAAATACATTATTCTGCTTTTGTACACTCTATAACATACTCATTCGTTCCATCCGAAACTGTAATGAAAAGCTTATCCCCATCGAAAGAATATTTCATTTCTTCATAAGTATTATCTTCATAGAAAACAATGATTTTTTCATCATCTGACTCATATGTGCCATTTAACTCAAATGCTTCTATCATTGCATTTATCATTTGCTCAAGATGCATCGCATCAATCACCGACTGGATATAATCTTCGCGAGTTACATTCATTCCTGCATAGACATCCTCTACCGTCACGCTATACTCTGCAGCCTCATCTGCAACCACGGCATCTACCATATTTGTAATCCCCGCTTCTGCATTAGAAATAAACTGCTGTGCAGACGCATCGTTCATCTGTAAGGATACTTTCTCTTCCGCAAATTCAAATTCCAGCGTAAGCATAAGCTTATCAAACTTGGCATACTCTTTTAAGGATTCATTTTGTGCGACCATTTCTTTTACAATACTATTCGTCAAATCCATGTTTCCGGACCACTTTCCTAAAAATGGATTTGGCTTCTCTTCCTCGCCACACGCGGTAAACAGCATCGCAACTATCATTGTCAAAACCAATAGTAAGCTACGTTTTTTCATATACGATATCTCCTATTTTTAACACTTATTTATTCTTTTCGCATTCGATAAGCATTGAGAAACCATCTCCCTGAATCGTAATGTTCAAGTCTTTCCCTTTAAACCCATACTCCATGGATTCATATTCTGTATCTGTATAGTATAAACGAAGTTCGTTTTCTAATGGAGTTGTGTACATACCTTTCAACTTTGAAATTTTATCCAAAGTTTTATTGGTAATGTCATTCATGGAAGTTATCATCTTATCGATGCCAGTTTCTTTATAAATATGTGAAAGATAATCTTCTTCTGTCATACCAGATTCCGAAATCGCTTCTTCGAGTGTCATATCATATTTTGCCAATTCTGCGGTCCAGTATCCCTCTGCCATACCTTCCATGCTTTTTGCAAAATTCGCATTAAAAGCATCAATGGAATCCTGTTGCACCTTCATTGACATCTGATCTTCTTTAAACTCGATGTCCAAAACAAATACCAACTCTTCAAAATCTACATAGTCTTTCAAATCAGGATAAGTAGCTATAACACCATCTTCAAACTGCTTTGTTACGTCCAAAGCGCCCGCCCATTTTCCATCTAATGTCTGTTTATTTCCTCCGCAAGCTGTTAATAGAATAGTCATTGCAAGCAAAATAGAAAATAATACACTTCTTTTTTTCATTTTAAATCCTCCATAACGAAAATAAGAATATCTCTTTTTTATTTTATCATACGTCTGTCACGTTTGACAAATAAAATCCTTATGAATTAGATAGACGTACGCACTACTCTAGGCTGATATCCACCTTCTTCTAAGCTTTTAAGAATCTGTTTCTTATGGTCTGTACCAAAACTTTCCATCGTGATACGTAATTCTACTGCATCGTTACGATTTGTAGATACAAACTGGTTGTGCTCAAGTTTGATAACGTTACCTTGTTCTTTTGCAATCACATCTGCAACCTGTGAGAGCTGTCCTGGTTTGTCTGGTAACAAAACAGATACAGTAAAGATTCTGTCTCGGAAAATGAGTCCCTGCTGTACAACAGAGGACATGGTAATAATGTCCATATTTCCGCCGCTTAGAATAGAAACCACTCTCTTATCTTTGATATCCAGATGCTTTAAT
>JAGBEZ010000042.1 GCA_017936725.1 Agathobacter sp. | reverse complement strand
TCATAACAGCAAGTCCAAATGGTGTACCAATTTCTGCATCAGTATGAGATACGCCCTTCATGTAATATACACATTCATGTAAACCAGCATAACCAAGGGAAATCGTAGAATATCCTCCAAATAACAATTTGTCGATGGTTTCTCCCTTTTCCAAACGTGCTAACGCACCATTCTGCCAAAGAATTGGGGCTACATCCGATGGCGTACCAAGAAGACGTTTGTGTCTGCACATAAGTGCACGGAAACAGATATCCAGTCTTTCATCCAAAATCTCCCAGAATTTCTTTTCATCTCTTCCTGAAGAACAAGCCACATCTACTAAGTTAAGTGTTACTACACCCTGATTGAAACGTCCATAGTATTTTGGCTGATTGGTTTCTGGATCCACA
The DNA here is from genome assembly GCA_017936725.1 of Agathobacter sp. The sequence goes on along the minus strand of JAGBEZ010000042.1, from coordinate 10,614 downwards.
TATGGAGTAAGGAAACTACGGCATCCCATACAAGTGTAGCAATGACCTTCTCCGTTTTTATCCACTTTGAGTTCTAACATTTTCTTTTCTGAAATATAGTCTGGAACCATACGCTTTGCAGTACATTTTGCAGCAAGTTTGGTAAGTTCCCAATATTTCGAATCTTCTGTAATGTTATCTTCTTCTAATACATAAATAAGTTTAGGGAACGCAGGTGTGATAAATACGCCTTTTTCGTTTTTTACACCCTGAATTCTCTGATGAAGCATTTCTTCGATAATAGCAGCAAGGTCAGCCTTCGTCTGTTCATCTTTTGCTTCATTCAAATACATAAACACAGTAATAAATGGAGCCTGTCCATTTGTTGTCATCAATGTGATAACCTGATACTGAATCATCTGAACGCCACGGTTGATTTCTTCTTTTACACGGAGTTCTGCTACTTTATTGATCATTTCTTCGGTGTATTCGATGCCAACTGCATCAAATTCTTCTTTTACTGCCTGACGGAATTTCAAACGGCTTACCTGTACAAATGGTGCCAAATGTGTAAGAGAAATACTCTGTCCGCCATACTGTGAACTTGCAATCTGCGCAATCGCCTGTGTAGCAATATTACAAGCAGTAGAAAAACTCTTTGGCTTATCAATCATGGTTTCACTAATAACTGTGCCATTCTGGAGCATATCTTCTAAGTTTACCAGACAGCAGTTATGCATATGCTGTGCAAAGTAGTCTGCGTCATGGAAATGGATAAGACCTTTTTCATGTGCATCTACGATATCTTCTGGAAGAAGGAATCTCTTGGTGATATCTTTACTTACTTCCCCCGCCATATAATCACGCTGAACGCTGTTCACCGTAGGATTCTTGTTTGAATTTTCCTGTTTTACTTCTTCGTTATTACATTCAAGCAAACTAAGAATCTGCTCATCTGTAGAGTTTGATTTACGAACCAAAGCTCTCTTATAACGATAGGTAATATAGTTACGTGCTACATTGAATGCACGGTGATTCATTAACTGGTTTTCTACCATATCCTGAATCTCTTCCACGCTTGGAGAACGTTTCATGTTCTCACATGCGTTTTCTACATTTCTTGCAATTTCTTCGATTGTTTTGTCTGTGAGTTTTTCGTAATCCAATACCGATTCGTTTGCTTTGATAATTGCCGCTACAATTTTCGTTACATCAAATTCTACTTCGCTACCACTTCTTTTGATAATCTTCATTCGTCTCTCTCCTTCACTTAATACCATATCCAAAAGCAAAGAGTGCTGTAACTTCTAGTTCTTTCGCAACCTTCGCCATTATTTAAAGTAACAATGTACTACCAATTATACAATATCTTGTGGTTTTGTCAACTTAAAAAAACTAGAATTTGTGGTTTGCTTTACTGTGCGAAAGCGCTAAAAAACGCCGAAAAATCAAGGTTTCCGGCGTTTTATGAACAATATTACCAAATTTTACTAATAATTTTTGTATAGTTTTATTTTTCGTATTTTTACTATATCTAGTGGGAACTTGCTTTCATACCTGTGTAGAGTTGATAGTATTTACCCTTTTCTTCCATGAGTTCTTCGTGGTTTCCTCGCTCTATGATACGTCCCTGCTCTAATACCATGATGCAATCGCTGTTTCGAATCGTAGAAAGTCGATGCGCAATGACAAACGTCGTACGGCCATGCATCAGTTTATCCATACCATCCTGTACGATACGTTCCGTACGTGTATCAATAGAGCTGGTCGCTTCATCTAGAATCAGTACAGGTGGGTCTGCAATCGCAGCACGCGCAATCGCAAGAAGCTGTCTTTGTCCCTGACTAAGGTTTGCACCATCTCCCGTCAATACGGTATCATAGCCATCTGGGAGCTGACGGATAAACGTATCTGCATTTGCCAGTTTCGCAGCAGCTACTACTTCTTCATGCGTCGCATCCAGTTTCCCATAACGGATATTGTTTGCTACAGTATCGGTAAACAAATGCGTATCCTGAAGTACGATACCAAGGGAACGGCGCAGATCTGCCTTTTTAATCTTATTGATATTGATACCATCATAACGAATCTTACCATCCTGAATGTCGTAGAAACGGTTAATCAGGTTGGTAATCGTCGTCTTGCCTGCACCTGTAGAACCTACAAAAGCAATTTTCTGACCTGGTGTTGCAAACATCTTTATATCATGAAGCACGATTTTTTCAGGTACATAGCCAAAATCTACACCATCAAATACGACATCTCCTAATAATTCGTGATAGGTTACTGTTCCTTCTTCTTTGTGTGGATGTTTCCAAGCCCAGCGTCCAGTACGTTCTTCGGTTTCAACGAGTTCTCCGTTTTCTTCTTTTACATTTACCAACGTTACATAGCCTTCATCCGTTTCAGGCTCTTCATCTAATAGCGCAAAGATACGTTCACAGCCTGCAAGCGCCATGATGATACTGTTCATCTGCTGTACCACATGGTTAATTGGCTGGTTAAAACTCTTATTAAAGGTAAGGAAGCTTGCCAGCTTACCAATGGTAAAACCACCGAAGCCCACTAACGCCAAAACACCTCCAAACATCGCACAAAGCACGTATCCAATATGACCGATGTTGTTGTTAATCGGTCCCATACAACCTGAGTAAAAATGTGCATTATTCGAACTTTGGAATAAGTTCTCACTTAATTGATGGAACTCTTCTATATTTTCATCTTCATGTGTGAATACCTTTACTACTTTCTGTCCAGAAAGCATCTCTTCTACAAAACCATTTAATTTACCTACGTCCTTTTGCTGCGCAAGGAAATAACGGCTTGAATATCCCGCATAGTGCTTTGACACAACAATACTTACCACAACTACCAATACCGAAAGTATCGTAAGCGGCACGCTCAAAATACACATGTTGATAAATACGGTCACAATTGTAATCACAGAGTTAATCATCTGTGGAATGCTTTGGCTTACCATCTGTCGAAGCGTGTCGATATCATTGGTATATACAGACATGATGTCGCCGTGTGCATGGGTATCAAAGTAACGAATCGGCAAATCCTGCATATGATTGAACAATTCATTTCGCATATCGCGGATACATCCCTGCGATACATAAATCAATATTTTCTGCTGCACAAAGGCTGCAACTACGCCTAATGCGTAGAAAATCGCCACACGGCTCATGGCCCCAATGAGTGGTCCATAGTCTGGATTTGCCGTACCAATCATCGGTGCGATATAATCGTCGATTAATGTCTGCATAAAGAGTGTTCCCTGTACACTGCAAAACACAGAAGCAAAAATACAAATGAGGACAACAACATAATGCATCAAGTAACGAGAGAAGATAAACTTCATCAGTCGGGATAAAAGCTGTCCTGGATTACTAATTTTGGGAACTGGTCCTCTAGGTCCTCTTCCTGGTGCCATTAGTTGTCACCTCCTTCGTCAAAGTCACCTGCGCCATTCGTCTGCGCGTCATAAACATCGCGATAAATTGCATTGGTTTCTAATAACTCTTCATGACTGGCAAATGCATCCACTCTGCCATCATCTAACACAATAATCTTGTCTGCTTCCTGTACCGAAGAGATACGCTGCGCAATAATCAGCTTCGTTGTGCCAGGAATCGCAGTTTTCATAGCTTTTCGAATCTTCGCATCTGTCGCTGTATCTACTGCACTCGTGCTATCGTCAAGAATCAGAACCTTTGGGTTTTTCAGCAGTGCTCGTGCAATACAAAGTCTTTGCTTTTGACCGCCCGAAACGTTCGTGCCGCCCTGCTCAATGTGTGTGTGATATTTATCTGGGAAACTCTGGATAAACTCGTCTGCACAAGCCATTTTACATGCCTCTATGCACTCTTCCTCGGTCGCATTTGCGTTACCCCAGCGAAGATTATCCAAAATAGTTCCTGAGAATAATACATTTTGCTGTAATACAACCGCCACTTCATTACGTAGCGTATCTAGGTCATATTCGCGCACATCTTTTCCGCCTACATAAACCGCCCCCGCATTTACATCATATAAACGGCTGATCATGTTTACGAGAGTCGATTTGGAACTACCCGTTCCCCCGATAATGCCAATCGTCTGTCCTGACTGAATTTCCAAATTGATATTATCAAGTACTGGTGCCTCAGAATTCTCTGAATAACGGAAGGTCACATCTTCAAAACGAATGCTTCCATCTGCAACTTCCATCACAGGATTCTTTGGATTCGTAATCGTAGGTTCTTCCTCTAATACTTCACAAATACGCTGTCCACAGGCAATACTCATACTAGACATAACAAAAATCATGGTAAGCATCATGAGATTCATAAGAATATTCATGCAATACGTAAGCAATGCCATCAAGTCACCTGTCTCTAAATCACCAGCTACGATAAACTGTGCACCAAACCAGCTAATAAGCAGGATGCAGCTATATACCGTAAACTGCATCATTGGATTGTTCCAGATAACAATGTTTTCGGCACTTACAAAGGTATCATAAATATCCTGTGCCGCCTTTTTGAAACGGCTCTTTTCGTATTTTTCGCGCACAAATGCTTTTACCACACGAATCGCAGAAACATTTTCCTGTACGCTTTCATTCAAATTATCATATTTTTCAAAAGAAGCACGGAAGTACTTCATTGCTTTTGTAGAAATAAAAATAAGCACCGTACCTAAGAAAATAACGGCTACCAAATACACAGATGCCAGTTTTGGACTGATAAAGAAACTCATAATCATCGCAAAAATAAGACTTGCTGGCGCTCGCATACACATACGAAGCAGCATCATATATGCCATCTGTACGTTATTGACATCCGTTGTCATACGGGTAATCAAACTGGAGGTACTAAACTTATCGATATTGGCAAAGGAGAATGTCTGAATCTTTTCAAACATCGCAATTCTCAAGTTCTTCGCGAATCCTGTCGATGCAAGGGAACCATATTTCGCTCCGCCTACGCCAAATCCAAGGGAGCAAAATGCCATAACTACCATGATTGCACCTGTTATGAAAATATGCATCGTATCACCCTTGTTGATACCCTCATTTACAATCGATGCCATAAGAAGCGGAATAATCGTTTCCATCAAAACTTCGCCAATCATAAGAATTGGCGTAAGAATGGAAGGCCACTTATACTCTTTAATATGTGCGGCCAATGTCTTAATCATTTTCATATGTATCGTCCTTTCCTACCTAAAGTTAGGTTCCCCATATACCCCTTTATTTCTTTCATTTGCTTATTCACTAAGTGCACAGTAAACATCTACCACACGATTGTATTCTTCTTCCGTTTCGATATTTTTTACTGTAATTTCTTCGCCTTCATTTTCAAGGCTTTCAAAAAGATACAAGCCTTCGTCACTTAAGGTATCTCCGAGCACTTCCTGACAAACAATGTATGTTTTTCCCTCGAAATCGAATTCCTCGATAATCGCCCATTCCATTGTTTTGCCATTTAATTCATAGGTAAATGTATCATATTCTACCAATTCTTCTTCATTTCTAATTTCTTCGTTTGCCATAGCGTCCTCCTTTATTCCAATCCTTTGATTGCTGTTTTTAATCTATCCATAGCTTCCACCAATTTGCTATGTGGAAGTGCAAGATTCATACGAATACAGTTTGGTCCGTTGAAAGCCGCGCCTGGCTGCCAGATCACGCCTTCTCTCACACCTGCTGCATATACTTCATCAATACTTCTGCCGTGTTTTTCCATCCACTTTGTAAAATCCGGGAAAATCATATAAGTGCCTTCTGGCTTTGAAATCTCGATTCCCTCAAATTCCTTTGTAAAGAAATCACAAGCATAATTTACATTTTCTGTAAGCACCTGACAAAGCTCATCAACCCATTCGTGTCCTTCTGGCTTGTATGCACCGATTAGTGCATGTACAGACAAAAGGTTTGCCCCGTTATAATGTCCCAAAGAGGATTCTTTTCTTACACGGTCACGTAAATATTTGTTGTAAATAATATGATAACTGCCTACAAGTCCGGCTAAATTGAAAGTTTTCGATGGTGCATACTCCGCGATAACACGCATCTTTGCATCTTCGTTTAAAGACTGCAGTGGAATATGTTTATAGTCGCCCAAAATAAGATCCGACCAGATTTCATCACAAATAACCATCACATCATGCTTTTTGAAGATTTCCATCGCTTTTTCAAGTTCCCAACGCTCCCAAACACGGCCGGTTGGATTGTGTGGAGAACAGAAAATTGTTGTGTGAATATTCTGCTCTACAATCTTCTTTTCCATATCCTCAAAGTCCATGCGATAGACACCAGTTTCATCTTTTACCAGTTCACTATGCACAATCTCATAACCATTGTTTTTCAGTGTTCCCGTAAATCCAACATAGGTTGGCTTATGGATTAAAACTTTATCTCCTTTGGAGCACAACACACTAAGTGCACTTGCCACACCACCTAACACGCTGTTTTCGTACTCGATACACTCTCTGGTAAGTCCTGTCACTCCATTTCGCTTTTCATGCCACTCGATAATCGAATGATAGTATTCGTCTGGCATAATAAAATATCCATATTCAGGATGATTGACACGTTCAATTATCTGCTGTGGAACCGTAGGTACTGTCGCAAAACTCATATCTGCTACCCACATAGGAATTGGCTCCACACCTTCCTTTATCTGAATGCCCTGCGTCATCGTACCATAACCATCTACTGCCATGGTATTCTTTCCGCCACGATTCATAATCGTCGTAAAATCGTATTTCATTTTTGCTTCCTCCAATGCTATAAAGCATACTGTTACATAATGGAATATTATAACAGATAAAATATAAGTGTACCATTGTATTTATACATTTTTAATATTTTTTCCAAATATTTATTGCATGCAATCATTGACCTGATTTTTGCAAGAAGATATAATAAAAGTAGTGTCGCACTAGCGACAAACCTTGAAACTATTATTAGGAAAAGGAAGTAAAAAGGAGGATTTTACAACATGAGACAGATTTATAATCTGAACACCAAATGGGCATTTACCAAAGATGCTACAGAAGCACCAAAGACAATGCCTGAAAAATGGTACTGGGTAACATTACCACACACCTGGAATGACATCGATGGTCAGGACGGGGGCAATGACCTTTACCGTGGAACTGCTTACTATGCAAAAGAAATCGAAAAAGTTGACCTTCCAAAAGCAGAACAGTATTATCTCGAATTTAATGGTGCAAACTCTTCTGCTAAAGTTTATATCAATGGTGAAGAAGTAGCCGTTCATCATGGCGGATACTCTACATGGAGAGTAAATGTAACTGACAAATTAACAGACAAAACCCTTATCGTAGTAGAAGTTGACAATGCAGCAAACGATACCGTTTACCCACAGATGGCTGACTTTACCTTCTACGGCGGTCTCTACCGTAACGTAAACATCGTAGCAGTTAGCGAATCTCACTTCGACCTTGACTACTATGGTGGCCCTGGTATCGCAGTTACTCCTGAAATCGATGGTGACGATGCAACTGTTAAAGTAGATGTTTATTTAACAAATGCAAAAGCCGGACAAGAACTTATGTATACATTAAAAGATAAAGAAGGAAACGTAGTAGCCGCTGACAAAGTAGGCGTAGATGAAAGCAGCGTAACCTTCCGTATTAAAAACGTGCATCGTTGGCATGGACGCAAGGATCCATATCTCTACTCTGCAGAAGTATATTTAGTAGATGGTGCAGAGGTTCTCGACAATGTATCTACACGTTTTGGTTGCCGCAGATATGAAATTCATCCAGAAAATGGTTTCATCTTAAACGGCGAAGAATATCCACTTCGTGGTGTATCTCGTCATCAGGATAGATGGGGCATCGGTAACGCGCTCCTTCCAGAACACCATGACGAAGATATGGACCTTATTTGCGAAGTAGGTGCTACGACCATCCGTCTTGCTCATTATCAGCATGATCAGTATTTCTACGATCTCTGTGATGAAAGAGGTATGGTAATCTGGGCTGAAATCCCTTATATTTCAAACCATATGCCAACCGGACGCGAGAACACTATTTCTCAGATGAAAGAACTTATCACTCAGAACTACAACCATCCATCTATCGTAGTTTGGGGGCTCTCAAACGAAATCAGCATGCAGGGTTCTAGTGATGACTTATTAGAAAACCACAACATTTTAAATGACCTTTGTCACGAAATGGACCCAACACGTCTTACCACTATCGCTATCGTATCTATGTGTTCAATGGATGACCCATATGTACAGATTCCAGATACCGTATCTTGGAACCACTACTTCGGATGGTATGGACGTACCACTGCTGACAACGGTCCTTGGTTTGACGCATTCCATGCCAAATTTCCAAATCTTCCAGTTGGATGTTCGGAATACGGCTGTGAAGCATTAAACTGGCATACCTCAGACCCACAGCAGGGCGACTACACTGAAGAATATCAGGCATACTACCATGAAGAACTAATCAAACAACTCTTCACAAGAAAATATTTGTGGGCTACTCATGTATGGAATATGTTCGACTTTGGTGCCGACTCACGTAACGAAGGTGGCGAAAACGGACAGAACCACAAGGGTCTTGTAACATTCGATAGAAAATACAAAAAAGACTCCTTCTACGCATACAAAGCTTGGTTATCCGATGAACCATTCGTACACATCTGTGGAAAACGCTATGTAGATCGTGTAGAAGACGTAACAAAAGTAACTGTTTACTCTAACCTTCCAGAAGTAGAACTTTTCGCAAACGGCGAATCTCTTGGCAAGATTACAGCAGAAGACCACTTCTTCTACTTCCAGGTTCCAAACAAGGGCGAAACCACACTCGTTGCTGTCGCTGGTGACCAGAAAGATGAAAGCTTCATCCGTAAAGTTGCTGAGTTCAACAACGATTACCGATTAAAAGAACAGGGGGCTATTCTCAACTGGTTTGATATCACAGAAGTAGAAGGACATATGTCTCTTAACACGAAATTAGAAGAAATCATGAAACAGCCAGCTGGTATGGCAATTTTCGTTGAACTTATGGGGTCATTCTTAGGTGGCGGTGCTAATAAAGCTGAAAACGCTGCAGCTATGGCAGGTCCAGAAATGCTCCAGATGCTCGGCAGCTTTACCATCCTTCGTCTCCTTGGCATGCTTCCAAAACAGGAAGGTGCTCCAGCAGTGACAAAGGAACTGCTCCTTTCAATTAACGAAAAATTAAATCAGATTCCTCTTGCATAGCAACGATTTAGCGTAGGAAGTTAATTTTTCTAAATACTACGAAAAAGAGAATTCCCCCCCATCTATTATACGAAACACGCTCGCGCTCTTCGCCTGCACGTTACGTTACTAAATTCGCATCCACAAGACCAGTGGTTTGCTCATTAAGTAACGACGGCAGCTCGAAAGGTTTCGTACAATAGATGGGGGGAATTCTCATTATAAACCATCTATCCGTTATTACCTCTTCTATCTTTTAATTTCTCCACATTCTCTTCAACCTGCTTTTTATGCAGTGGATACCAGAACCATAAAATCACACCAAGAAGCGCAAATCCCACCGCTGGAACGAGGGTGGAGATGTTAAATAAACCTTCTCGAACACCTTCCTCTACTGCGGCGCTCTCGTTATACCCAATCGCCGTAAGCAAAGTACCCACAAGTCCTGCCGCACCTGCCTGTCCTAATTTTCTGGCAAAGGAATAAAGTGCATAGACAGAACCATCTTCTCGAATCCCGTTTTTGATTTCTGAATAATCAATGACGTCTGTAATCAATGCCCAGGATATCATACTAAATACACCTAGCGCCATCCAGCAAGAACCCTGTAAAATTACATATACCCACACATTCTGGGGACGCACTACATAAAGGAGCAGACAAACACCTGCTGCAATAAAACTAGAAACTACTGCCACTTCCGCCTTACCGAATCGTAGTGAAATCGGTTTTGCAATGGCAGCTATGAGAAGCGAACCAGCCAGCATTACCACCATGGAAACCGATTGAGCCGTCGTATTTCCATAATAAATAGGAAACACATAATTTGCCATGGACTGCAAGGTCATCTGTGCCAGAAGCATCACGATTGATGCCGCTATAATGGAAATCAACGCCTTATTCGTAAGCGCATTACGAAGCATGGCAATCACATTGTTATCTTCCTTCTTGTCCGCATTCGACGTAATATTTACACGTTCTGTTACCAAACTATAACAAATCAAATACGAAATAATCGCACAGACAGAAAAAATTCCTGCAATTGTAGTAAATATCTTTCCATCAAGCACCATAATTCCATTTTTCTCTTTATACGCAATCAATGGAATCAGTGCACCTACAATAACGCTGGCAAAGGTCGCACCAATGCTTCGATATGTCGATAGCGACTGTCTATCTCCAGGCTCTGCCGAAATCGCCGAGGCCATCGAGCCATACGGAATATTAATCGAAGTATAAAAAAATGAACCCCATAATATATATGTGACAAACAGATATCCTATTTTAAATCCCGTCGACATATCTGCCAGACTACTTTGATATATCAAAAAAGAAGAAATAGCAACTGGCACACACATTCGCCGAATCCACGGCTTAAACTTTCCGTGCCTTGTATTCGGACTCTTATCACAGATTCGAC
>JAGBEZ010000041.1 GCA_017936725.1 Agathobacter sp. | reverse complement strand
TTTTTACTTGCTATTCCTACTATCCTATTATAAAATAATTCTGTTATAAATAATCTTTATCGAAAATTGAAATAATAACGGAGAAATGATATGCAAAATATAAAGAAATATATTCCAGCAATTGCTGCTGTACTGCTAGTTGTTCTTGGACTTGCACTTACGATTTATCAAAAGAATACACAGCCAGAACAATACAAACGCTACTATATTGATGCTTTCGATACCGCCACACAGATTATCGGATATGCCGAATCGGAAGAAGCATTTGGTGAACAGGCTGACCTTATTAACGAGGAATTAAAACGCTATCACAAATTATATGACATCTATAATCTCTATGGCAGCGTAAACAATTTAAAAACAATTAATAATAATGCTGGGATTGCTCCTGTAGAGGTCGATAAGGAAATCATCGATTTATTAAAATTTAGTATTGACTTATACGAAAAAACAGATGGCGAAATAAATATCGCTATGGGTAAAGTTTTAAAAATTTGGCACGACTACCGCACTTTTGGTATCGATAACAAAGACCAAGCCGAATTACCATCTCTTGATTTATTAAAAGCAGCCAATGAGCACTGCGATATCAATGACATCATTATTGATGAAGAAGCATCTACGGTCTATCTGGCAGACCCAGAAATGTCCCTAGATGTAGGTAGTATTGGAAAAGGCTATGCCGTTCAGAAAGTCGCTGAATTTGCACGTGAACAAGGCTACACGAATCTTGTTATCAACTGCGGTGGAAACGTCATTTCTGTTGGACCTAAAGCAGATAATGCAGACTGGATATTCGGGATTCAGAACCCTAATTTAGAGGCTTCTAACGACATTTTAAAGCGTGTTGCTATCACAGACAAATGTTTGGTAACTAGTGGTGATTATCAGCGTTTTTACGTCGTTGACGGCGTAGAATACTGTCATATCATTGACCCTGATACCCTGATGCCAGCTGACTATTTTAGCGGAGTATCCATTATCTGCGACAACTCCGGCCTTGCCGATGCACTCTCTACTGCTCTCTTTAATATGCCATATGAAGATGGTCTTGCACTCATTAACTCCATTGAAAATGCCGAGGCCATATGGGTATATGAAGATGGTTCTATGAAGTATTCTGAGAATTTTGAAGATTATATAGTTGAGTAGCGGCTGTACTCTACTTTACTCAAAAGACATCTATAACACAATAGAACGACTCGAGTAATGTACTGATTAATATGCAGCTCAGTAAGTTTATCCAAAGAGTAAGACAAATGAAATACCCTCATCCATTGTACGAAACCCTTAAGGAGCCGTCGTTACTTAATAAGCAGACCACCCTTGTGGGATGCGAATTTAGTAACGCAACGTGCTCATTAGGAGCGCGAGTCGTGTTTCGTATGATGGATGAGGGTATTTCCTTTGTCGTATATCTTAGAATACCTCTTACTGAACTAATTAAGCAGTAATGATCTTCTTAGGACATTTTTCAGCACAAGTTCCACAACCTGTACACTTATCCTGATCGATATGAGCAATATTGTTTTCTACTGTAATTGCATCTGAAGGACAGTTCTTAGCACAAATTCCGCAACCGATACAGCCTACAGAACAAGCAGCCATAACATCTTTACCCTTGTCTTTTGAGTTACACTGTACAATATGTTTTGCATCATAAGGAACGAATTCGATAAGTCCCTTAGGACAAGCTGCGATACACTTACAACATGCTTTACATGCATCTTTATCAACTACTGATACACCGTCTACTACATGGATAGCATCAAATGGACAAGCCTTTACACAAGAACCATATCCAAGACATCCATAGTTACAAGTTTTAGGACCGCCACCTGGTACAAATGCCATAGCAGCACAGTCTTCAATACCAGTGTAATCATAATCAGATTTTGCTTTTTCGCAGGTACCAGCACATTTAACGAAAGCAACTTTCTTAACACCAGCTTCTGCAGCCACTCCCATGATTTCACCAACTTTAGCAGCTACTTCATCGCCACCAACTGGACACTGATTTACAGGAGCTTCACCTTTTGCAATAGCTGCAGCAAGACCAGAACATCCTGCATAACCACAGCCACCACAGTTATTTCCTGGAAGAACACCATTAATAGCTTCTTCTCTAGGATCTACTTCTACTTTGAATTTTTCACCAGCAACACCGAGGAAAAGTCCAAGGAGAAGTGCTAAGACACCACAAAGGGCAGCCGCTGCAACAGCAGCAATTAAAATATCTACCATTTTCTTTTTCCTCCTATATTAAATACTCATACCTGAGAATCCCATAAATGCGATTGACATTAAAGCAGCTGCTAAAAGTACAATTGCAGTTCCCTGGAAAGGTTTTGGGATATCATTGTATTCGATTTTTTCACGGATACCTGCCATAAGTACGATTGCAATAAAGAAACCAACACCTGTAGCAAGACCATAAACTACTGTCTGTAAAATATCATATTCATATGTGATAGCGTTAAGTGCTACACCAAGTACCGCACAGTTTGTTGTAATCAGTGGTAAAAATACACCAAGTGACTGATAAAGTGCAGGCATTGATTTCTTTAAGAACATTTCAACGAACTGTACTAAAGAAGCAATTACTAAAATGAATACGATAGTTTTGAGGTATCTAAGGTCGATACCCATGTTAATCAAAGCTTCATTTGCTAAGATAAACTTGTTAATCACACCAGTTACAAAAGCTGCAATAGTGATAACGAAAATAACCGCTCCACCCATACCAGCTGCTGTTTCTGTTTTCTTTGAAACACCAAGGAAAGGACAGATACCGAGGAACTGGCTTAATACTACGTTATTGATAATCGCATAGGTAACTGCAATTGAAAATAAACTTGCTAATGTTTCCATAACCTATCTCCTTCCTATTTCTTTTCATCTGCACATTTTGATGTACAGCTTGCACAATCGCCTGTAAGACATCCAGATGGTTTTGCAAGTGGTTTGCCTTTTGCATCCATTTTCTTACGAACGATATTCATAACAGCTACTAATACACCAAGTACAAGGAATGCTCCAGGAGCTCTTCCAAAAATAGCGATTGGTGTATATCCTAAATCAACACCAAAAACAGATGCATTTCCGAGTAATTCACGGATAATACCGATAATTGTAAGACCTGCAGTAAATCCAAGACCCATTCCAATACCATCAAAGATAGAAGCAACCGGACCATTCTTAGAAGCAAAGCTTTCTGCACGGCCTAAAATTAAACAGTTAACTACAATAAGTGGAATATATACGCCAAGTGCATCTGATAATGACTGGAAGTATGCCTTCATCAAAAATTCAACGATAGTTACTAAAGAAGCAACGATAACGATGAATGCTGGAATACGTACTCCATTTGGAATCTGTTTTCTAAATAATGAAATAATTAAATTTGCAAAAATAAGCACGACTGTGGTAGAAAGGCCCATACCTAAACCGTTAATTGCAGAAGTAGTAACAGCAAGTGTAGGACACATACCAAGCATAAGTACAAATACTGGGTTCTCTTTCATGAGACCGTTTACTAAACGTTTCATATTATCCATCATTACTGAGCACCTCCTAAACTATTTGCATATGCTACAGCAGCATTAATAGCGTTGATAACCGCACTTGATGTAAGTGTAGCACCTGAAATCGTAGCTACGCCAGAAACATCAGCTGCTGGAATGCCTTTGAACTGATCCGCATATTCTGGATCAAAGGCTTTGGTACCAAGTCCACTGGTTTCCTGATGTGCTGTAACAGAGAATCCGTTTACAGTGCCGTCTGCTGAAACACCAACTACCATAACAATACCGCCTGAATAGCCATCTTTTGTAGTAAGCTGTACTACATATCCGATTGGATTTCCACTAGCATCAAGAGCCTGGAAAGCTTTATTGATTTCATCTGGGAAACCGCCATCTGTCATAACTTTAGCAGCCGCAGCTGCATCTACTGTTACTTCTGTAAATGTGTCTGCATTTTCAAATACAACTTTATAAGCTTCCATTTCTTTTTGACGTGCAGCTTCTGCGATAGGACCTTCTGTAATTTTATATACAGCACCTAATACAAAGCCTAACACTAAGGAGAATGCCATAAGTACTAAAGCGTTTTTAATAACCTTATTCATACTATTTGCCCTCCTTTTTTACTTTTACAACACCAAACGCTCTTGGAACAGTGATTTTTTCAATCAAAGGAACTAAGAGGTTTGAAAGGATGATTGCATAGGATACACCTTCTGGAGTTCCGCCAATTGTACGGAATAAGAATGTAAGTAAACCACAGCAAATACCAAATAAAATCTGACCCTTCTTTGTAATTGGGCTTGTAGCATAGTCTGTTGCCATAAAGAATGCACCAAACATAATACCACCACACAATAACTGGGCTAATGTATATGTACCAGCCTGTGTAAGAAGTGTATTAACATCAGCTGTACCAGCAGCAATCTCAGCGATAGAGAAATTTCTTTCGCCAAAGAAGAACATAAGCACTGCGAAAGAACCTAAATAAGCAACTGGAATTCTTAAGCTAATTACTTTAGCAGCAACTAAAATAGCAGCG
>JAGBEZ010000040.1 GCA_017936725.1 Agathobacter sp. | reverse complement strand
GTATGAAAGGCAAGAAACTTTTATGCGGCATAGGTTGTTTAGCGAGTATTCTGTTGATGTCTTTATTGCTCGTTTCCTGTGGACAGAAGCCAGATATGGGAGAGCAACTGGAGAAAGCGATTGGGGTAGGTGATACAACCTATCATTTCTATGAAGGAAGTTATAATAACGAACGAATCACCTACAGCGGGGTGTATCTTTACGATAGTTCGTATTCCTCTCTTTCCACCCCAGAATCAAAAGTGGATCGAGTAGACCTGGTGGTGATTGACGATACGGTTGTATATATTGGAGAAAAAAATACCAGAAACATGATGCCGACAGGTGGAGGTGTTGTACTTACCTTTGCGGGAAATACGCTTGAGGCGATAGAAGAGCTGAAGGTGGGAGATTCTGTGCAGATGACGAATGTGGATACAGCGAAACTTCCAGATCAGTATGTAAAGATTGGCGACACAATATATACAATTGATAAAAACAATGCAACTCGTGCTCCAGAAGGAGTGACAGCATTGTATACGCCTGAATTTGGTGCATCAACGAAGGCAAATAAATATGGTGTGGAAATAGCTATAGAGGACGGAAAAGTAACTGCGGTAGAAGTGGCAAAAGGTGATATGGCAATTCCTGAAAATGGATGTGTGCTTAGTATGCATTCGGACTGTGCATTGTATGATACTGCAACGAAAGTGAATGTTGGAGACGAAGCAGTGGTTTCACTAGGCGGACACAACTATTCGTATACAAAACTGGAACTTTCTGGAATCAACAGCACACGATATGAAGACACATTAATCGTTTACCGTGATCGAGAAAAGACGGGAACCAACGCCTACGGATATGAAATTCAGATAGACGAAAATGGCAAAATGGTTGGCGAATCCTATTCTGGAGATATGGAGGTCCCAAAAGGCGGATATGTTCTTTCGGGACATGGTAAGTCAAAAGAAGCCTTGGCAAATGCTTATCAGTACGGAGCAGAAGTTCAGTTAGATCTTCGTGGTATGCAGGTGGTTATGATAACTACGCCATCCACACTTCTTTTCAATGCAGAGCAGCAATTGGAACAGATTGTTTTGAAACTGGAGCAGGCAAAAGAGAACCTGCTGTACCTTGATTATGCCACTTTAGAATCAGAAATTGACGAGTTAGAATCTGATATTTCCGAAGCCAAATCTGCATTTAAGGCATGCGATTTCGAGCAGGCTATGGATATGATTCAAAAGTCGGATGAAACTTGCGGAAGTCTGCAGTACGCAATGATTGAGTCTCATCCGGTTGAAAATCGAGCAGTTTGGTATCGTAGTAAAGAAACAAGTGACGAGGAAGTACGTGCGACGGTAGAAAAGATGAAGACTCTTGGTATTAATACCATTTATCTTGAAACCTGGTACAACGGCCGATTTATCGGATACTCAGATAACCCATTGATTGCTCATTCTGTACTGAATGGCTCCTATGATGCTATGGAAGGTTTTGTGCGCATCTGTCATGAAAATGACATCGAAGTTCACGCGTGGGTAGAGAATTTCTTTGTAGGAACAGTAGAAAGTCAGGAGCAGACCAATCAGGCATTGGCAGACCATTTTGCAGGTCGCTGGCTAATTGACCGCCAGGAAAAAAATACGTTTTATTATGGTTCTTCCAATACGAATTTCATCTTTTTAAATCCATATGACAAGGAAGTTCGCAAACTGTTAGTGGACTTTTATCGTGAAATTATCACGAAATATGAAGTGGATGGCATACACTTAGATTATATCCGTTTCCCAGAACTCAACTATGGCAAGGATGATTTTGGATATAATGAGAATATCGTGTCAGCATGGCAAAAAGAAAACAATACGGATGTTGATCCTGCAACACTCAAAAACGGTGAACTGCATGATTCATGGATTACCTTCCGTCAGGAGATTATCAATAGTTTTGTTGGGGAAGTATATGGAATGATTTGTGATACAGATCCATCTATTTGGTTGTCAGCGGCAGTTTATCCGGGCATTCCAGACATAAAGAATGATATTTTCCAGGATTGCGAAAATTGGGTGCAGAAGGGCTATATGGACGAACTGTTCTCCATGTCTTACGGAGCAGACAATACCTACGTCTCTAACAATGCGGCTAAGTTTGCCGAACTTGCAGGAGATGCATGTTTCTATTCTACAGGAATTTCTGCATTTGGCGAAACTGCTCCAGTGAGTTTTGCTTTGCAGTTGACGGAAGTAACCGGAAAGGGAGCAGATGGTGTAGCAATTTTCTCACTGGCAAACATCAATGCTACAAACTATCAGAGTGAGATTACAGAAGGTGCGTTCCGCAATGGTTCGGTACAGGTATATGATTTAAATGAAACGGTAGAGGCTCAACTTACGTATATTCTTGAAAAAGCAAAAACGGTATATATCCCTTATGCAGGGCTTACCGAAAAAGATTATCAATCGCTTTGTGCGTTGCTACAGCCTATCATCGATAAAGCAGCAGCATTCGATGCAGACGCAGCGACATGGAAGCAGCAGTTAGAATATTGTCAAACGACAAAAACAGAGCTTGCTTCTGCTATGGAAACTGCCAAAACTTATTTTAAGGATTCTTCGAAACAGGAAAAAGTACTTGCTGATTTCGAAGAACTGATATCGTGGCTGACAAAGAGCGAAACCCGTATTGACGCAAAATTTAGTGCTCGCAGTTGACAAAAACCACTATATAAGGGTATACTTAAACATATTATTATGCGAAAACTTGCAGAATCGGAGGTGGCATTATGAAATGTCCTTTTTGTAGCAGTGAAAATACCAGAGTAATTGACTCACGTCCAGCGGATGACAATAATTCTATCAGACGTCGTAGACTTTGTGATGATTGTGGAAAGCGTTTTACCACTTATGAAAAAGTAGAGACCATTCCTCTTATTGTCATCAAAAAAGATAACATTCGCGAACAGTATGATCGTACCAAGATTGAGGGCGGTGTACTTCGTGCATGCCACAAACGTCCAATTTCTGCAGATCAGATTTCGAAATTAGTAGATGAAGTAGAAGTAGAGATTTTTAATAGAGAAGAAAAAGAAATCCCAAGTACTGTAATTGGCGAAATTCTTATGGACAAATTGAAAGACTTAGATTCTGTTGCATATGTTCGTTTTGCATCGGTATATCGTGAATTTAAAGATGTTAATACATTTATGAATGAATTAAAGAAAATGTTAGGATAATCCGAACATAGGGAAAGAATCTCATGACGAGGTTCTTTCCTTTTTTCGCGAATAAGCAGAGAAGAAAAAGGAGACATGCAGATGGGTATATTTTTCCCAGGAGAATACTTAGACTCCACCTATGTGATTGATTTTGATAAGTTGTATCAGGATGGTTATCGTGCAGTTATTTTTGACGTAGATAATACCTTGGTTCCACATGGCGAACCAGCGGATGAGAGAGCAAAGGCATTGTTTTCTCACTTAAAGGAACTAGGCTATTCCTGTATGCTTTTATCGAACAATAAAGAGCCGCGCGTTAAAATGTTTAACGATGTTGTGCAGGTAAACTATATTTTTAAGGCAAACAAGCCGATGCCAGGAAACTACCGTAAAGCGATGGAAATCATGGGAACTACGACAGAGAATACGCTATTTGTAGGGGACCAGATTTTTACGGATGTCATGGGCGCGAACATAGCAGGGATACGTACGATTTTGGTAAAACCAATTCATCCAAAAGAAGAGATTCAGATTGTATTAAAACGAATACCTGAGAAATTGATATTGTTTTTTTATAAGATATCTCGTAAACTTTTTGGTGAGAAGTATGAATCATCCGTTAAGGATTCAAAATAAAAGGAGAAAAGTATGAAAATTGCAATTGGAAATGATCACGCAGCAACAGCACTCAAATTTGAAATTATGGATTATGTGAAAGAGTTAGGACACGAAGTAGTTAACTTTGGAACAGATACCAATGAGAGCTGTAACTATCCTGAAATTGGTGCACGTGTAGGACATGCAGTCGTAGAAGAAGACTTTGACTGTGGTATCCTCATTTGTGGGACAGGTGTAGGTATTTCTATCGCTGCCAATAAAGTAAAAGGGGTTCGTGCTGGCGTATGTTCTGATGTAGCAACAGCACATCTTATCAAAGAACACAACAATGCCAATATTATCGCATTTGGAGCTCGTATCGTAGGAAGCGAACTTGCAAAGGATATCGTAAAAGCTTATTTAGACGCTGAATTTATGGGTGGCAGACATCAAATGCGTGTAGATATGATTTCAGACTTAGAAAAATAGCAAAAATAAGTTGAAATATATTCCATTTTATTGTAAAATAACCACAGAATTGTGCAAACATATATTAAAGGAGGAAAAATCGAATGGTAACAGCAGGCGATTTTAAAAATGGTATTACATTAGAATATGATGGAAATATCTGTCAGGTTATTGAATTCCAGCATGTTAAACCTGGTAAAGGTGCAGCATTTGTTAGAACAAAATTACGTAACATCATCAGTGGCGGTATCGTAGAAACATCTTTCCGTCCTACAGAAAAATTCCCATTAGCTCGTATCGATAGAAAAGATATGCAGTACTTATATGGTGATGATGATTTCTACAACTTCATGGACGTAGAAACATATGACCAGATTAGTTTAACAAGAGAATCTGTAGGTGATGCTCTTAAATTCGTAAAAGAAAATGAAATGTGTAAAGTATGTTCACACAATGGTAACGTTTTCGCAGTAGAACCACCATTATTCGTAGAACTTGAAATTACAGATACAGAACCAGGTTTCAAAGGCGATACAGCAACAGGTGCTACAAAGCCAGCTATCGTTGAAACAGGTGCAAAGGTTATGGTTCCATTATTCGTAGAAATCGGAAACGTAATTAAGATTGATACAAGAACTGGGGAGTATTTATCACGTGTTTAGTCCGTGCAGAGACGAAAATAGAAACGGTACGCAAGTATACTTGCAGTACCGTTTTTTATTTTTGTCGATGATTTGGCGTTCACGCCAAAAGCTCGAGCCATAGTTGCGTAGCAACGGAAAAGCCGCTTGCGGCGAGGGTCGAGCCTGCGCGGACGAGTATGATGGGTGTCGAGCTTGCTTGACTAAACGTGTAACTATCTACATTTCCGTTTCACCACTACCAACAGTTCCGCCGTCACCACCACCGCCGCTACAATCATCGAAATGATATAGGCGTACATCCCTATTTTGGGAACAAGAAACCAAATCGCAAGAATACGAATCGCACATCCCGTTAGATTACAACTGAGGGTCAGCGAGGCATATCCCAAACCATTTACAATACTACTAAGTAAACTTGAAGTATACATAAATGGACAAAGGATGCTCAATATCCGGATATAGAATCCAGCCAACGTATTTTGAAATATGTAAGTACCAAACCAATTGGCCGAAAACAGAAAGACAAACGTACAAAGGGAGCCTAAGACTACACCACAGCTAAGGGCTCCTTTTATGGTGTCTAAAACCGCACAAATGTCGCCACGCGATTTCGTTTCTGAGATGCGAGGAAGAAGCAGAACAGAAAGAGAGTTTGTAATGGCAGATGGGAAAAAGATGACTGATAAAGCCATACCGGTCAAAACTCCAAAATGACCGAGGGCTTCATCGGAACTATAACCAAAAGCCATCAATTGCTGAGGTAGCAATAAGTGTTCTAAACTATGGCTTAATGTCATAAGTACATGGTTTAAGGTGAGCGGAATCGCCATAATACCAAGCGCTTTTAAAGGCTCCATAAGGTGAAAGGCAAAGGTTCGTGGTTCTTTCAGAAAAAGATAGCTCGTCACACTTACCAATAAACCAGCAAATTCGCTAATGACAATTCCCCAAACAGCATGAATAGGTTCGAGAGGTCGCCCTTGTTCCTGTAAAACCAGATAAATTACATAGGTACCAAAGACGCGTGCGAACTGTTCTAGAATCTGACAAATCGCAGGCGGTGTGGAATTTTTTTTGCCATAATAATAGCCGTTAAAACAGGCGTGAATGGCGGAAGGAATCAGAGACAAACTTACCAGGCGAAGAAGGTCTGTAGTGCGAGGTTCCTTTAAAATATCGGTAGCAATCCATGGTGACAGCCAGTACACAAAAACGGACAAGATAGCAGATAAAATGACAGATAGCAGTATGCCGCTCCAAAGAAAATAATGTCCATCCTTTTTTGCGGCAACGTAACGTGAAATCGCCGTTTGAATACCACTGGCAGAGATTGCCAGACAAAGTGTAAAAACTGGAAAAATTAACTGATACAGTCCTAATCCACTGGCACCAATGGCTTGTGATAGGAATATTCTATAAAAGAAGCCCAGTATTCTACTTATAAGACCGGAACCTGTAAGCAATAGGGTGCCGAGGATTAAAGGGTGTTTTTTTATTTTTGAAAGAATAATGAATACCTCCGAAATGGGGCTTTAGTAATAGTATATGTGGAGAGGTGAATTGTATGAACAATCGAATTTATCTGGATCATGCAGCAACAACCGATATGTTACCAGAGGTCGCCTATGCCATGGAGCCATATTTTATCAAAAAATATGGAAATGCATCCGCCACATATGAGTTAGGGGCAGAGGCGAAACGAGCAATTGAACTTGCAAGAGAGTCAATTTCTGCAAGCATTCATGCAAAACCAAATGAGATATTCTTTACATCAGGAGGAAGCGAAGCAGATAACTGGGCGGTAAAAGGAATGGCTGGTGAACGCAAACACATGGGAAGACATGTGCTTACAACGAAAATCGAGCATCATGCAATTCTGCATTCTTGTGAACATTTAGAGAGATTAGGTTATCAGGTTTCTTATTTAGACGTAGATGCGGATGGGGTCGTGAAACTGTCTGATTTGGAAAATCATATAAGAGAAAGCAAAAAAAGTGCTCGCTTAGAAGATAAAATCACACTGATTTCTGTTATGTATGGAAACAACGAAATTGGAACGATTCAGCCAATCGAAGAAATTGGTACATTAGCGAGAAAATATCAGATTCCATTTCACACGGACGCGGTCCAGGCGATTGGGCAGGTGCCCATTTCCGTAAGGAAACTTCCGGTGGATATGCTGAGTTCTAGCGCCCACAAATTTCACGGACCGAAAGGAGTTGGCTTTTTGTATGTGAAAGAAGGAACACAGCTGCCTTCTTTTATTCATGGAGGCGGACAGGAAAGCGGCAAAAGAGCTGGGACGGAAAACGTAGCAGGAATTGTGGGGATGGCAAAAGCCCTATCCATAGCCACAAATGAAATGGACAGAAAGGCAAAAGAGATTACCAATCTGCGTAATTATTTTATCAAGAGAGTATTACAGGAAATCCCGGATAGCAGACTAAATGGACACGGCAAGAAACGCTTGCCGGGAAATGCTAATTTTTCGTTTAAAGGCATATCTGGTACGGCGCTTTTAATTTTGTTAGAAGAAGAGGGGATTTATGCCTCCGCAGGCTCCGCGTGCAGCGCAGGCAGTACACACCTGTCACATGTGATAAAAGCGATAGGAGTGCCAAAAGAATACGCTTACGGAACAATCCGTTTTACTTTGGGGAGAGAAACCACAAAGCAAGAACTAGACAGAGCCATAAGCGTCTTAAAAAATGCAATCCAAATTCTTCGCAAAGAAGCTTAAGATGCATACTATAGAGTAGGGATGAAATGCTTCACGGCTTTTGCAACACCATCCTCTTCATTCGAAGCAGTGATAAAGTTTGCGACAGCCTTCACATCTTCGGTGGCATTTTCCATGGCAACACCAATCCCTGCGGCGTTTATCATAGAGAGATCATTTTCGGAATCTCCCATCGCCATCGTGTGTGCTAAGTCTGTGCCAAGATAGTTGGCAAGAAAACTTAAGCCCTCACGTTTGCTTACGCCAGCTTTACTAATTTCGAAGTTGTTGAAACCGCCGCCAACAACAGTAATGTCTTTGTTTGCTTTTAGATACTGCAAAGTTTCATCGCGGTGAAGGTAGGTTCCATCGGACTGTGGATAGAAATTCAAATTGATTTTTTGAATCTTTTTGCCACAGTCGCTTACATAACGTTTTAAATCTTCAACGGTTGTTCGTGTTTCTATCATATATTTTCGCAAAGATTCTGGTACGGCTAATCGGCCGATATTTTCCCTGCAGCGAACTGGCGTAAATCCAACACCATCCATATAGATATCAATGTGGATTTCTCTTTCTAAAATCCAGTCCAAAATAGGAAGTATGGTTTCAACATCCATACCATCTTCGTAAAGACATTCCTTGCCTTCAATCTTATATACAGATGCACCGTTTGTCGTAAGCGCGTATTCGATAGCCGTGTCTTTTATCTGTTCAAAAGGTAGTCCGTTAAAAGGACGTCCTGTAGAGATAACGATTTTTACTCCTTGTGCAGCTGCACGATTTAATTCTGCTTTACTTGCTTGTGTGATAATGCCTTCGCGATTGAAGAGTGTACCGTCTAAGTCAAGTGCAATTAGTTTAATATCTTTCATTTGTTCTATCACCTCATAGAAAACATAGGAAAAGTAAAAAATATTCCTCCTAATTATATTATTTACTTGCTTGTTTCTGTCAATAGTTTTTATTGCATTAAAAATGAGTACAAAAAATAGTTTATTTATGTGTTGCCTAGTGATATAATTTTATCAAACAAAGTATATAGAAAGAAGGGGATTCAGATATGGGATTTATTCAAGCAATTAAAGGTTCTATTAAAGGAACATTCGCAGAACAATGGCAAGAGTTCTTTGTGCCACAGGATGGACTTCCAGCTACCGTTGGTTTATACCCTGCAGTATTAAAAACTTCAAATGCTGGCAGAGGTGAAAATAAAAAACTCTCGGAAAACATTATTACAAATGGTAGTAGAATCGTTGTTCCAGAAGGAACTGCGCTGGTTACTGTGGTAGATGGAAAACTTACAGGTTGTATTACAGAAGCAGGTGCGTATACCTTTGAGTCAGATAATCCAAATTCGAAATCTTTCTTCCACTCAGGGGATGGAATAATTGCTTCGACCATTGGTCAGGCATGGGATCGATTCAAGTTTGCAGGGATGCCTGCATCAGAGCAGTTGGCGTTTTATGTAAATACAAAACCAATCACAGGAAATAAATTTGGAACACAGACTCCGATTTACTGGCAGGATACATATTTGGCGACAAGAGCTGGCGGTAGTGCAAGAGGTACTTATGCACTGCAGGTTGTAGACCCAATTCTTTTCTTCCAGGTATTTGTACCAGATGTTTATAAACGTCCAAATGCACCAATTTTTGACTTTGCAGACATGGACAATCCAGCAGCAGATCATTTATTTAATGATTTCATTACCTGTTTAACTGGTGCATTCAAGAGATTTTCTCTTTTATCAGGACAGAACCAGATGGATACCATTGATTTCATTCAGGCGAACTTAGACAAGTTTGCAGTTACCATGGATGAAGAAGTGGAAAATACATATCAGTGGTCTACAAATTACGGTTTAAAAGTAATCAGCGTAAATATGCAGGCGGATTACGATGCTGCGACACTTAAAATTTTAGAAGCAGCTAGAGAAGATGATATGGAAATCAGAAAAGCAACTCGTATGGGTGCTGCATATAGTAACAATATGGCAGGCATGATGGGTGCTGCGACTGGTCAGGCTATGCAGGGCGCTGCAGCAAATGAAGGTGGCGCAATGATGGGATTTATGGGCATGAATCTGGCACAGCAAAACGGTGCTAACTTAATGGGTGCTGTTCAAAATGCAGCTCCTGCGCAGGAGGATCCTTTTGAAGCATTATCAAAATTTAAGAAAATGTTAGATGCAGGACTTATTACACAGGAAGATTACGACGCAAAGAAAAAACAGATTTTAGGTTAATCCAGAAAGCCCGCACGAATAAGGTGTGGGCTTTTCTTCCTCACAAGCAAAAAGTTTAAAGTAATCTTTTTGTTTTAAACGAAAGGAGTTTGCGTATATGAACACAGTACAGGACGTTCAAGTGATAAAAACGGATGAAGGAGCAAAAAATGGACAAAGCAAGTGTCCAAATTGTGGCTCTACAGATATTTCTATGAATCCGAATACAGGGAAGTTACGATGTAATTATTGTAGAACCCAGTTTGAGCCGGAAACGGCGGAGGAACTGGTAGAAAATATAGAGGATTTGTACGGGGAAGTAATCGCATCTGGTGCAAGCAACATGGATGCTTCAGCAGAACAAATGATTACTTTGAAATGTCAAAGCTGTGGCGCAGATGTAGTCATTGATACAGAAAGTTCGACACAGGCGAGATGTCACTGGTGTAGAAGTATGCTTTCTATCAATCAGCAAATTCCAAATGGAGCAGTTCCGGATAGTGTGCTTCCGTTCAAATTGAAAAAGCAGGACGCACAAATTTGCATTCAGAATTTTGTAAAGAAACGTAGCTTCTTTGCGAATCCTAAGTTTAAAACAGATTTCACGACGGAAAATATTATGGGTGTATATTTCCCTTATATGCTGGTGGACGCAAATGCCCATGCTTATCTTGCGGGTAAAGGGGAACAGCAAACGAGAAGATACAAGATTGATGATCGTACCTATTATGATGCGGATGTATTTGATGTCACAAGGGAATTTGATATCACAGTTGATGATTTAACGATTGAATCAAGTGCGGATAAATTAGATTATCATAAGGATGATAAAACGAACAATATTATCAATTCGATTATGCCTTTTGATACAGAAAACTGTGTGAAATGGGACTCTAATTATCTTAGAGGATACACATCAGAAAAACGTGACACTGACATTGATGTGTTAAAACCGATTGTAGATAAACAATTGAAGGGAATTGCCAAATTCTCTATCAAGGATACCATTAGCTCTTATGATCGAGGTGTGAGATGGGAAACTGAGCAACTGGAATTAAAAGGCCGTTCTTGGACATCTACCTATTTACCAGTTTGGTTATATAGTTACATGGAAACCAAATCCAATGGAAAAAAGGTGCTGCATTATGTAGCGGTAAATGCTAGAACAAAAGAAACGATGGGAAGTGTTCCAATACATATTCCGAAACTTTTAGGAGTTTCAGGTATTGTGGAAGCATTTGGTGGATTCCTAACTTCATTAGATCTTTTTGAAGAGGATGCGATATTCCTTTTATCAGGATTTGTTTTTTATTTTATTATGTGGCTGCGCTATCGAAACGCCGGTGCAAGACATACCTATGAAAAAGAAACAAAGACAAACGTAAAGAATGTAAGAAAAGAAGATAGGTTTATAAAAGAATTAAAGAGACTTAGAAATAGCAATATTGAAGGACGAAATGACAATACGTTATAATACGCTTATAGAATACGGTCGCCCATTTTGGAGGAAGAAATGAAAAGAGTTTTAAGCTTTATTTTATTATTAGTGATGTGTGTATCTTTAGTGGCATGTGGAAAAACTGCCACGACGAACGATGATAGTGAAAACAAAGAAGAGCAGGAGCGATTGAAAGCAGAAAAGCCTTATGATGTTCCAAAGGTATTGATATATACAGATGGAAAGGAAATCATTAAGGATGCCTATATAGATTGTGAACTCGTTATCGTGGATGAAGAGGGTGGTTCTTATCAAACGATTCGTGATGAGGCATCTACGGTTAAGATTCGTGGCAATTCTACATCCTCAGGGGAAAAGAAACCATATAATATCAAATTCTCCGAAAAGACAGATGTTCTTGGCATGGGCGAAAATAAGAAGTGGTCGTTATTAGCAAACTGCTATGATAAGACCTTAATCCGTAATCTGGTTGTTTTTGATGTAGCAAAACAGATAGGTGTTCCTTACACGCCAGACTATAAAGTGGTGGATGTATATGTAGATAACGTGCTTCAGGGAAATTATCTTTTGGTGGACTCTATCGAAGTGAGCCCTACGCGTGTAGACATTGATACATCAAAAAATGAATTTCTTATCGAATTGGATTATAACCCTAGGGATGAGGAGTGTAAGTATTTCCTTTCTGGTCAAAACAGAATCCGCTTTGCAATTAATGAGCCGGAGTTAAAAGACCTTACAGATGAGCATTTTGCTTATGTTACGGACTTGGTTACAAAAGCAGAGACGGCGCTTGCTACCGGAAATATGACAGAAATTGAGAAGTATTTCGATATTGAGTCTATGGCGAATTTTTACCTTGTCCTTGAGTTTTTCAGAAATGTGGATGTCAATACATCCTCTACCCGTTTCCATGTGAAGGATGGAAAGATTTATGGTGGTCCGGTTTGGGATTTTGATCTATCCTCTGGTAATTATCGCTGGGATTATTATAGACAGATGTATAATGGTGCGGGGCAAAGTTATGGTGGTCTTCATGCAGTTACGATGCCTTGGTTTGGTGCACTTGTTCAGGTAGAAGACTTTCAGAATATCGTGAATCAGAAATTCCTACAGTATCAGGATTTATTTGTAAATCTTTATGTGGACAACGTAAACGGACAGAACCATATTGATGAAACGATAGCACTCTATAAAGAATCTATCGATCGTAATTATGGTGAAGCAGGATGGGACCCATCGAAAATATATAAAGAAAAAGATTTTCTCGAACGCTATCCAGAGCCTACGTATGAAAAAAATGTGGAATACTACCGTAAGTGGTTGCAAAGACGTAATGAATGGCTCTTAAGAGAGTGGGGACTGGATGAAAAATAAGATACTTATCGTTGATGGGAGCAACCTGCTCTTCCAGATGTTTTTCGGTATGCCAGCTCGTATCTACAATGAAGAGGGTATTGGTATATGGGGCG
>JAGBEZ010000039.1 GCA_017936725.1 Agathobacter sp. | reverse complement strand
TTATATTATCAAGAAATGTAACGACTTTGGTGCAGGTGGTGTATCCGTAGCGATCGGTGAACTTGCAGATGGTCTTCGCGTACAGTTAGATAAAGTTCCTAAGAAATACGCAGGTCTTGATGGTACAGAACTTGCAATTTCTGAATCACAGGAACGTATGGCATGTGTAATTGCTCCAGAAAACGTTGAGCAGTTCCTTGCATATGCAAATGAAGAAAACTTAGAAGCAATCGAAGTGGCAGAAGTTACTGCAGACCCAAGACTTGTACTTGTTTGGAGAGG
The DNA here is from genome assembly GCA_017936725.1 of Agathobacter sp. The sequence continues at coordinate 2,863 of JAGBEZ010000039.1, read as the reverse complement.
AAAAGAAATCGTAAATCTTTCTCGTGCATTCCTTGATACAAACGGTGCACATCAGGAAGCAAAGGTTGCAGTAGATATGCCAGTAGAAGCTGACAACTACTTTAACAAGATTAATACTCCAGCAGTAGCAGAAGCCGTTTCAAACGGTGACATGAAGGCTGCTTGGATTGCAGAACTTGCTGACCTTAACGTATGTTCACAGAAAGGTCTTGTGGAAATGTTTGACGGCTCTATCGGAGCAGGCAGCGTTTACATGCCTTATGGTGGAAAATATCAGTTAACAGAAACACAGAGCATGGTAGCAAAACTTCCAGTTCTTACAGGAAAATGCGATACTGTAACCATGATGTCATATGGTTTTGATCCATATTTAAGCTCATGGAGTCCATACCATGGTTCTATTTACGCAGTGCTTGAATCCCTTTCACGTATCGTAACCGCTGGTGGTGATTACAAAAAAGTACGTTTCACCTTCCAGGAATACTTCCGCAGAATGGGTGAAGATCCAAAACGTTGGAGCCAGCCAGTAGCGGCACTTCTTGGTGCTTATAGTGCACAGATGGGATTTGGACTTCCATCTATCGGTGGTAAAGACTCTATGTCTGGTACCTTCAATGATATTGATGTACCACCAACACTTGTTTCTTTCGCTGTAGACGTAGCAAAAGAAGCTGACATCATTACTCCAGAGCTTAAGAGCGCTGGAAACAAACTTGTAATGTTCCATATCGAAAAAGACCAGTATGATTTACCAGTTTATGGACAGGTAATGAAACTTTACGATGACGTACACGCACTTATCCAGAAGGGTGCTATCATTTCCGCATATGCGCTCGATGGAAAAGGTCTTGCTGCTGCAGTAAGCAAGATGGCATTTGGTAATAAACTCGGTGTGACAATCCATGCAGATGTTACTGCAAATACCTTATTTGCTCCAGGCTTTGGTAATATCGTAGCTGAAGTGCCAGCGGATAGAATTGCAGAAGTAGAAGGTCTTGGAACAGTAATCGGTGAAGTAAGTGATGCGAAAGTCTTTATCTATGGTGACATGAATATCGCTATGGACGAAGCAATTGCCGCATGGACAGGAACACTCGAAAAAGTATTCCCAACTCGTGCAACCGAAGATTACACAGAAATCCAGACAGGACTTTACGATACAAAGAATATTTACGTTTGCAAGAACAAGGTTGCAAAACCTACCGTATTTATTCCAGTATTCCCAGGTACCAACTGTGAATTTGACTCTGCAAGAGCATTTGAACGTGCGGGTGCAAACACAATCGTTAAAGTATTTAAAAACTTAACCGCAGAAGATATCCGTGATTCTGTAGATGAATTTGTAAATGCAATCGACCAGTCACAGATTATCATGTTCCCAGGTGGTTTCTCTGCTGGTGACGAACCAGAAGGTTCTGCAAAATTCTTTGCTACTGCATTCCGTAATGCAAAGATGGCAGAAGCGGTTAATAAACTTTTAAATGAAAGAGACGGTCTTGCACTTGGTATCTGTAACGGCTTTCAGGCACTCATCAAACTTGGTTTAGTACCACATGGCGAAATCCGTATGCAGACAGAGGATTCACCAACTCTTACCTACAACACCATCAACCGTCACATTTCTAAGATGGTTTACACAAAGGTTGTTACAAACAAATCTCCTTGGTTACAGGGCGCAGAACTTGGCAAAGTATACTGCAACCCAGCATCTCATGGGGAAGGCCGTTTCGTAGCTCCTAAGGAATGGTTAGACAAACTCTTCGAAAACGGACAGGTTGCTACCCAGTACGTAAACGAAGCTGGTGTACCTACCATGGACGAAGAATGGAACATCAATGGTTCTTATATGGCTATCGAAGGTATCACAAGCCCAGATGGACGTGTGCTCGGTAAGATGGCTCACTCAGAACGTCGTGGAGACAGTGTAGCTGTAAATATTTACGGCGAACAGGATTTGAAGTTATTTGAATCAGGTGTAGCTTACTTTAAATAAAATAACGATTTAGGACAGACCTTATAGAAAGATGATAAAACCTTTCTATAAGGTCTGTTTGATTTTATTTGTATTTATTACTTTGAAAAATGTAAGGAATATTATATAATTTTCATTACAGAAAAAATAGTAAAAGTGTAATTGTAGTTGATTAGAGAGATTATATATTTATCATAGTTATCTCTTGCGTCATTATCCAGAGAAATAACATTAGAAATGGATAAACATGGAAGGGTACTTGTAGAACAGTTAATTGAAAGAATTAATTCTCGACAGAAGTATAATTTTAACACTGATATATTGGATGAAATTGTAGTAACAGTTACAAAACAACGTTATCGTTATAATGAAAAGAAAGTAAAATATAAAGTTTGTTAAAGACATTCAATTAGTTGGGTAACACCAGAATTGGAGAATATGGAGTCACCAGAATTTTTATATTATGGAACGTCAACGGAAGCTTTAAAGAAAATGATGGAAAGTGGAGAAATTTCACGAATGGGTTGTCATGCGGTTCATATGCGAGAAAAAAGGAATTAGCATGGAAATCAGCAGTTCGATGGAAAAAGAACCAGTTATTCTTAAAATAGTAGCTAGGGAATATTCAAAGGCGGGTGCAGTATTTGGCAAATCAGAGAATGGTGTTTGGCGTACAGACTGTGTGTCGGTGGAGTATGTTTTAGATGCAATATATGCGGTTTAGTTTTTTAAAACTTAATTTATATGTATTGGTATTTAGAAAATGAAAAATGATATTAGTAAATTAAATAAAAGAAAAAATTAATTATATTATTATGCGACATTTTTTTCAGGGTGTGAGATATATATGGTAAAGGACGGTAATTGGTATATTTATAAATTAGATGTACT
>JAGBEZ010000038.1 GCA_017936725.1 Agathobacter sp. | reverse complement strand
TCTTAAGAAATTAGAGGCCAAAGGTTATATCACCCGTTGCCGATGCAAAGAGGATGAAAGAAATTTGATTATTAAAATCACGCAAAAGGGAGAAGCGTTAAAAGAAAAAGCAGCTTCTATCCCAGTTGAAATGACCGAGAAATGGGTAAATATTTCAAAAGAGGAAATCAAGACTACATACCATGCTCTTTATAAATTATTAAGTCAAGTATAGATCGAGTCTAGTCATATTCTCGCAATTATTATAAAAATCAAGGTTAATCCCAATAAAAAATCACAGTTTTTAAAAAACTGTGATTTTTTTGTGTAATACTCTACTTTTCTACATTTTCTGATAAATTAAATTCCTAATAAATCACTATATTCTTTCAGCGCACCCTCGGTGTCATGTGCAAGTACTTTCTTTGCCAAAACTTTACCAAGCTGTACGCCTTCCTGGTCGAAGCTGTTTACGTTCCATACGAATCCCTGGAACATAACTTTGTTTTCGAAGTGAGAAAGAAGTGCGCCAAGAGATGCTGGGGTGAGTTTGTCACCGATGATGATACTTGATGGGCGTCCGCCTTCGAAATATTTATTTCTATCGTCATCTTCTTTGCCGCAGGCAAATGCTACGATCTGTGCTACTACGTTTGCACAGAGTTTCGCCTGGCTTGTGCTTCCTTCGATTATGATATCGTTTTCCATCTGGTTGTTCTTATATCCTACGAACTGAAGTGGGATAATATTGGTTCCCTGATGTAATAACTGATAGAAGGAATGCTGTCCGTTTGTTCCTGGTTCGCCGAAGATGATAGGTCCGGTTACATAATCAACAGGTTCACCGAAGCGGTTTACGGATTTGCCGTTTGACTCCATGTCGAGCTGCTGTAAGTGCGCTGGGAAACGGCTAAGTGCCTGTGAATATGGAAGCACTGCGGTATCTAAGTAACCGAGTACGTTTCTTTCGTATACACCGATTAATGCGTCGAGCATTGCTGGGTTTTCAAAAATATTTGCATTGGTTGCTGTCTTGTCTGCTGCCGCTGCGCCTTCAAGGAACTGTGCGAATACTTCTGGTCCGAATGCACAGGAAAGAACGGCGCCACCTACCCCTGAGGTAGACGAGAAACGTCCGCCAATGTAGTCATCCATAAAGAAGGCTGCTAAGTAGTCTGCACTCTTTGCAAGTGGTGATGTGGCACTTGTCACACATGCCATATGGTTTGCAGGGTTAAGTCCTGCTTCTTTTAATGCGTTTTTCACAAAGGATTCGTTTGTAAGTGTTTCCAGTGTGGTTCCTGATTTCGAAACTAAGATGAAAAGGGAATGCGGAAGGTCAAGTGTCGCAAGTACGCCTGCTGCATCATCTGGGTCAACGTTACTGATGAACTTTGCTTCCATCTTAAGGGTGTTGTTTACCTTTGCCCAGTTTTCAAGTGCGAGGTACATCGCGCGAGGACCGAGGTCACTTCCGCCGATACCAATCTGAACGACTGTGGTGAATTTTTCCCCATCCGCATTTGCGATTTCACCACTATGTACTTTATTTGCAAATTCTGCAATCTTTTTCTGTTCGCCTGTGTAGAATTCACGCTTGTCACCGCCATCCGCGATTACTGCGTCGCCGAGCTGACCACGGCACATATGATGAAGAACCAGTCTCTTTTCACCTGTGTTAATCATTTCGCCGTTGTAAAGCGCGGCAAATTTGTCAACCAACTGTGTTTCTTCTGCAAGTTTTCCTAAGATTGCAAGAATATTGTCATCTACCTGTTTTGCTGCGTAGTTGTAAGCCATGCCTTCTGCCATAGGAACACTGTACTTCTTTACGCGTTCCGCCCCATTATCGCCAGACATTACTTCTTTTAAATTTACTTTCGCAGCAGCTTCGAGCTCTTTGTAAGCCTCTACTTTGTCTAAATTTATCCAATTCACCATTATATATAGCCTCCCCAAATTTCGTGCTTTTGATTACCTCTATTATACTATTAAATCAATCGGTTTTTCAACTGTTCCATGTCATTTTCCTTGAAATATGGCAGCTCATGGATGCGGTTTTTTAAGGACGCCAAAAGAGATATGGTTCCTTTTTGAATTCCAAAATGCTTTGCTATCACGCATTGTTTTCCTGTCACATACTGAATCTTGTCGTATTTGACAAAAAGTGTGCGCTTTGCAAAACCACCATCCACGATTTTAAGAAACTTCTCATCAACTTTGATCGCTTTCGTGAAAAAGCCTGCGAGTTTGCAAATCAGACGCCATGCCGCTATCACTATCGCTGCAAAAATCACCGCATTTTTTAGCTCTGGATCCTCTGCGTAGTTTCCAACCATCACATAGATCACGGCTACTATCACAACATACAAAATCCACCAAGGAATACTGAAAAGCCAAACCGCCGCTGGCTGTTTTTCTTCTTTGATTTCCAATGCTTCGTCAAACTCTGGAAGTAGTAGATGTAACTGGTCTTTTATCTTATCTATCTTCGCATATGGAAGGAAGAAAGTGTTTACTTCGTTGTCGTCATCATCCATACCCACGTTGATAATTTCTACCATGTAGCGCTTTGCCATACGGGCAATTAGTGTCTGCGTGAGCTTGATTCCGTTGATTTTGTCTACTGGAACGGAGTAGGCTACTTTTTTGAAAAGGCCGTAGTTTAAATATACTTTGTCCTTTTTTCGCTCGATGCTAAAATTGAGATATTTCACGAATTCTCTCACGATACCTGTCAGGGAAATAGCCGCAAGCCAAAATCCCGAAAATACAAGAGACATGATTTCTGCAAAATCAACTGGTTCCCCTGCAGCAAGTGCTTGGAATAATCCGGATACGAGTGCTATTTCAAACACCAAAAAAGCAATACTGATTACAATCGCATATATTCGTATCGAGAACAATCCATGCAGAATAATATCCCCTAGGTCACCTCTTAACAGATTGGTTTCGTCGCTTGAATTTTCGCCTGCAGTTGTCTCTTCACTCTTCGTGGCATGCTGTATCGCTTCTGCCATCTCCATGCCCTCTGCCCTAGCCAGTACCAGTGCACGAAACTTTTCCGCGTCCGATTTTTTCAAAACGATATTTACGTCTGTCTGGTCCGCTGTCGAGAGGCTGTTCGTGTCCAGTTTCACTTTGCAGGTGCCAAGCAGCATTTCTAGCAAATTCTGTTCCAAGTTTACATTGGATACGTTTTTGAGTCCTATCGTATTCTTTTTCTTGTTGAGAGTATTTCGCTCTATCACAAGTGTATTTTCATCGAGAGTAATATATGTCTTTGCCCATATAAGAACCTGGTAACCTAATAAAAGTGCCAGTATTGCTGCAAAAATGAGTAGCATCCAAAGGATATCCCCGCTTTGCATTCCGCTCTCTTCTATATCTGAAAGAAAATTTAAGAGAAAAACTGCAACAATCGTAAATATCACTTTCAAAGAGTTTTCCAGAATCACGGAGATATGGTTTCGAAACTTAATCTTATTTTCCATCTTCTTCCCTCTTCTCCACTACGATCTGATTGATTCGTTTGCCGAGACTCTCTGCAATAAAATCCGCTTTTTCTTCATCTAAGAAGCGAAGGGTCACATCGCCGCCTGCCGTAGTTACCACTACCTTTGCTACCTTAAAGATACGGTCGATTGGTCCTTTTAGTGTCTGCATTTTATGTAAACGCTCGAGTGGCACGATATTTCTTTCCACAAAGATATAGCCCTCATAAATATCAATAAAATCATCGGTTATGCTGTAGCGGTATCTGTGAAAACGAAAATATGGACTGATGGCGGCATTTGCTACCAAAAGCACTCCTAGTACAATCGAAATCGTAGTTGCTATTTTGATTCCATCTGGAAGGAACCAAAACAAATTCAGCGCTACCAGAATTCCCACTCCGATAATCGCCCAAATGATGGATGCCGTGTACATACAGCCTAACGCGCGTTTTGATAATTTTTCCATAACTTTTCTCTCCATAATATTATTATATTTCTTTTTAATATAGTTTAATCACAGGTTTATCCTGCAGGATACGTCTCGGATTCTCCTCAAAAAGAATATCCAAATAATCTGTAGCAAAGCCGTCTAACAGTTCTTCATACGTATCCATTAGCACTGGCGTACGGCGGGAAGAACTATGCGCATCGCTGGCAATCACAGACACCAGGTTCTGGCCCAACATTTCATATGCCACCACCGCACAGCGTTTGCCAAAGCGCCCCGTAAAACTTCCCTTATTGCACTGAAGCACATACCCTTTCTCATACCACTCATAAGCCGTGCGTGGTCTTTGCTGTAAAAATACATATCGCTCCGGATGTGCAATGACTGGACGAATGCCCATTGCAGAAACCTTCTCAAGCATATCATTGGCAAACTCTAGCGTATCATCAAACGCAAGCTCCAGAAGCATATAATGCCCCCCATTCAGAGTCAGAATCTTGCCACTTGACATCAAATCTGGTAAATCCTCCGTCACAAAAACCTCCGCTCCTGGATAAAGGCGAATTGGAATTTCAAATTCGTTTATCGCCTTCTGCACCTCGCGAAAGGTTTGTATATAATGATTATTGTAATAATTTTCAAACGTTCCCTGGATGTTACAATGCGGTGTCGCAATCATATCGGTTACACCACTCTCTGCCGCCATCGTAAGCATCTCCACGGTCTCATACATGTCCTTGGAGCCATCATCCAACCCCGGAAGCACATGGGAATGTATATCAATCATAAAACTCTCCTAATAATCTATCGCCAGTCTGCCCGCTTCTTTTTCATCAAGCTCCGTTACACTGGCATCCTTCACCCGATACACGCGTTTACACAAATTTAAAACACTTGGACGATGCGTCGTCACGATACAAGTCTTATTTGGGCATCTCTCCATAATATTCGAAAGCACCTGACGCTCCGTTGTCACATCCAAAGCAGAAGTTGCCTCATCCAAAAGCAAAATCGGTGCATTACGCAGCAGCGCTCTGGCAATCGCCACACGCTGTGCCTGTCCCTCGGACAGACCCTTTCCGCGTTCGCCTACATTGGTGTGAATCCCCTTTGGCAGTTTCGTTACAAACTCCCAGGCGCAAGCCGCCTTTAAAGCATCCTCTAACTCCTCGTCCGAAGCATCCTCCTTTACCATACGCAGGTTCTCCGCAATCGTGCCCGAAAGAATCGTATTCCCCTGTGGCACATAAGAAAACAAATGTCTGGTCTCCACCTGAAGCGATACCTCATGACCATTGCCCGCTACAAGCGAAGCCTTTCCCTCTTCTGGTGAAATCAGACCTAAAATCAAACGAATCATCGTCGTCTTTCCCTCTCCCGAAGGACCTACCAGACCGATAATCTCGCCTGGGCAAGCCAAAAAGTTTGACTTCTGAATAACACTCTGCCCCTCTACGTAGCCAAAGTGCACATCCTCCATACAAATACCTAAGCCTTCCTCTGCGTATGCATCCATCACACAATAGCCTTCATTTTGACCCTCCATCGGAAGCTCTACCAGTTCACGAATACGATGTGCCGAAACAGACGCATCCAAAAAAGAAGGAACCACGGAAAGCACATTATGAAAAGCAGAGGAAAGTTTACTTCTCTGCTGTAAGAACAAAGTCATCGTACCATATGTAATACCGCCATTCCAAAGTTGGAACACACAGTAGCCAAATGCCGCCATCTGTACCAGCGAGTTCAAAAGTGTGATCATCGTCGTGGTCTTAATCGAAAACCAATTGTACTCTAAAGCAAGTTTTCGGTACTTCTTCTGCCACTGACGCATTTTGCCTCCATACTGACGAGAAACACCAAAAGACTTCACCGTATCGTAATTATAAAAGGTCTCCGCCTCAAAGGTCATCATCGAACTGCTCATCTGACGCATTCGCTTCCCATACTCTCTCTGCTTCTTTGCGATTGTCTTCGACATCAGAAGAAGTAGCGGTGCACTAACAAGCGCCAGTACCGCCATAATCCAGTCATAATAGAACAGCACGAGAAACGTCGCTGTAAAATTATAAGCACTGATAATCACCGTCGGCAACCAACTGATAGCATTCCCACTGACCATGCTCACATCACCATTGAAACGGTTTAGAATATCTCCACTGCTGTAATTACTCATCGCCAGCCAGTCCGCATCCATAATTCGTTCAAAAATATCCGCCTGAATATCATTGTGGATATCAATCGATATTTTTGCACTAATTGCGCTAACGAGTCCGTTAAACACCAGACTAAACACCAGACCGCCTACCATAATCGCAGCCAGCCAGCCAATCATCTCGGTCTTTTGCCCGATAATGATATCAATCAGATACTTCGTCGCTACACTGCCTGCCAACGCCACGGTACTGCTTAGAATTCCCAACACGATATAAAAAGCGATAGCACCTTTATATTTTTTACTATAAGAGAAAATCCATTTCCAATCCTCTAGAATCTCACGAAATGTCCCATCCTTTACCTTGGAACGAAGAATCTCTATCGACTCGAAATTCGACCTTCTCGGTTCATTTTTCTTTTCTGCCATGTACCTTTTTCCCAATCTTTATAAGCATTCTATATACTCGCAGCACAAATCGCCGCAAAGGAATCATTCGAATCCACACATGTGCAAAAGCTTCCCACCAGAAATCGCCTGGCCCCATCTCTACGCCATCGCGAATCACCTTGGTCACAACTCCAAAAATCTGCCCTCTAGCCACAGGCCCCTCTATCACCGTCTGGTTATCCCCTACGAGATAGTA
>JAGBEZ010000037.1 GCA_017936725.1 Agathobacter sp. | reverse complement strand
TTCTCATACACGAATTATAAAAGAATATGCACAATAAATCAACCCACAATATTGCATTAATTTTTTTGACACAATATTGCGGGTTACCTGTATTATTAGTAAATTCTACACTTTCTTTATAAGTTTGAATATCATTATCTCTTCTTATAGACGAGCAATTCCGGATTTGCACCATTTTCCTCATATGTACATACAATAATAAAATCCATATTGGCTGCAATCCCAAAACATCTATCACCACCGAATTCACATTCTAATTGCGTTCCTAAATAGGTTGCTCCATCATCTAAAAAATGTACACTATTTCCGTTCGGCAATCTATATTCTAGATTGATATATCCACCTACAAGTGCATTGAGTTTTTCAACTTTCGGCATTCCCTCTACATGTAAGTCATTAATCTCATCAATCAACTGCTTTTTAAACTCCTCAAACTGAGCTTCATCAGAAAGATTTTTATATTGTTTCCAATAATCAAGTTTTGGCAATACTTCTTTCATGTATGCTCGCGCCTGTTCTACAGAGAAGTTTTCATTCGCCATATGCTTCACACATACATCAATCAAATCATCCATGTCATGATACATGTATTCTCCATCCGCATAGCACCATTTACAATATTCTTCATTAAATAAACCATCCGTCTCTTTACTGATATTAGAATCTTCAAGAGGCATACCACAGCATTGACAAATCAATTGTCTTGGTGAACCAAGCAACGTATTAATTGAAACATCAAATATCTTTGATAACAATTTGAGAGTCTCTGTGTTCGGTGTTGTCTCACCATTCTCCCAACGAGATACTGCCTGACGAGTAACATATACCTTTTCTGCTAGTTCATCCTGTGACATACCAGCTTTATTTCTCAATTCAAATATAATATTTTTTGTTTCCATGAATTATTTCACCTCCACTAGTATTATATTATACATAGTCATAGTTGCAAAGCAACTTGCTGTTTCTCCTAATCCTCATGAAAACGAGGTTCCTTTTTCGGCTTTTCCATATAGTAAGAGCCCTTATCCAGGGGTGTATCAGATGATTACAGTGAACATTGAAGTGATTTCGTGTTAGTCTTAGTACCATAGCGAACAAAACAAGTATGAGCTTCGTAAACTGTTTGAGCAAAGCGAGTTTTTACGAAGCTCATACAATAAAAGTTTTGTGAGCATGGTACTTAGAATAACTAGAAATCAATTAACGAGAACTGTAACCATCTGATACACCCCTGGATAAGGGCTCGTTCTATTTAAACAACAAAAAAGGAACCTCGCTTTCGCGAAGTTCCTTGAAATTCATATTAATTAGTTGAATTTTCTTTTTCTAGCTGCTTCAGATTTCTTTTTGCGCTTTACAGATGGTTTTTCGTAATGTTCACGTTTACGAATCTCCTGCTGGATACCTGCTTTTGCACAGTTTCTTTTAAATCTACGTAATGCGCTATCTAAAGTTTCGTTTTCTTTAACTACTACGCTTGACATCTAACCTAACCTCCCTCCAGTTGTGGATTCAACTGTAAGGCAATAATAATTGCACTAACGTTATATATTTTAGCAAGATTTTCTGTTTTGTCAAGCACTTTACACGATTTCTTCCATAAATTTCTTTAGAACGGCTCCATGCTACGCTTGACGTCGCCTTTTCTAAAAAATTTATGTCAGAAATCAATTCAAATTTTAACAAAACCGAATGCTCAAATATATTCTACTTAATCATTCCTTCAAGAGCAACTGCTACTTCTGCGATTGCATCTGGAATGCCAGCTGGGTTTTTACCACCAGCCTGAGCCATGTTTGGACGACCACCGCCGCCACCGCCTACTTTACCAGCGATTGCTTTGATGAGGTTACCAGCATGTGCACCAGCTTTCTGTGCTTCGTCTGTAGCCATAGCGATGAGGTGTACTTTGCCGTCGCAAGAAGAAGCGATAACAACAACACCTTCGCCAAGTTTTTCTTTGAGCTGGTCGCCAAGGTCACGAAGTCCGTTCATATCTACACCATCAACGGATGTAGCGAGAACTTTCACACCTTTTACTTCTTTTACCTGATCCATTACATCACCAAGCGCATCCTTTGCTGCTTTGCTCTTTAAGGATTCATTTTCAGAAGCAAGTGCTTTTACTTCTGCCATAAGGCTTTCTAATCTATCGAGAAGGTTTGCAGGAGTAGATTTTACTACTTTTGCTGCTGCGTTTAATTTTTCTTCAACTTCTTTGTAGTAAGCAAATACGTTGCTGCCTGTGAGGGCTTCGATACGACGTACACCTGCAGCTACACCGCTTTCAGAGATAATCTTGAACGCTGTGATTTCTGCTGTGTTGGATACGTGTGTACCACCACAAAGTTCTTTTGAGAAGTCTCCCATAGAAACAACACGAACGGATTCGCCATATTTTTCTCCGAAGAGAGCCATAGCACCACTGTTCTTTGCTTCATCAGCAGTCATAACTTCTGTTACAACTGGTGTAGCGATAGCAATCTGTTCATTTACGATTGCTTCTACACGAGCGATTTCTTCTGCTGTCATTGCTGAGAAATGAGAGAAGTCGAAACGTGTTCTATCGCCATCCTGGTAAGAACCAGCCTGTTCTACGTGTGTACCAAGTACTTCACGGAGTGCTTTCTGAAGTAAATGTGTTGCAGAGTGGTTACGGCAAGTTTTTGCACGTAATTCTTTGTCTACTACGAGTTCTACTTCTTCACCATTTGAAATCATACCAGAAACCATCTGTCCGATATGGCCAACTTTTCCACCAAGTAATTTTACAGTGTCTACTACTTTGAACTCACCATTTGCTGTGCGGATGATACCCTTATCACCCTGCTGACCACCCATTGTTGCGTAGAATGGTGTTTCCTCTACGATGATGGTGCCATTGTCGCCTTCTGTAAGGGCTTCTACTACTGCTGTTTCTGTTGTAAGGGCAGAAACTTTTGATGTATGTGTCAATCTATCGTATCCTACGAATTCTGATGTGATAGATGGGTCAAGTTCTTCGTAAACGGTAGCATCTGCACCCATGTAGTTGGTTACTTTACGAGCACTACGTGCTTTCTGACGCTGCTCTTCCATGCAAGTCTTGAAACCTGCTTCATCATATGTAAAGCCGTTTTCTGCAAGGATTTCGCCGGTTAAGTCTACTGGGAATCCATAAGTATCATAGAGTTTAAAGGTGTTTTCTCCAGATAATACAGTAAGTCCTGATGCTTTTGTTTCTTCCATCATTTTGCTAAGGATTGCAAGACCCTGGTCGATGGTTTTATTGAACTGTTCTTCTTCCTGAGTAAGAACTTTGAAGATAAATGCCTTCTTATCTTCTAATTCCTGGTAGCCGTCTTTGCTTTCTGCGATAACCGTTTCAGAAAGACGTGCAAGGAAGGTTCCTTCGATACCAAGCATACGTCCATGACGAGCTGCACGACGAATGAGACGACGAAGTACATATCCGCGACCTTCGTTGGATGGCATTACACCATCAGATACAAGGAAGGTTGAAGAACGGATGTGGTCTGTGATAAGACGAATCGAAATATCATCTTTTTCATTTGTCTGATAAGTCTTACCTGACATTTCACAGATTTTATCGCGGATTGCTTTCATGGTATCAATATCAAATACAGAGTCTACATCCTGCATAACGGTAGCAAGTCGCTCAAGACCCATACCCGTATCAATGTTTTTCTGTGCAAGTTCTACGTAATTTCCTTTGCCATCGCTTTCGAACTGTGTAAATACGTTGTTCCATACTTCCATGAAGCGGTCACATTCACAGCCTACTTTACAGTCAGGGCTGCCACAGCCGTATTTTTCGCCTCTGTCATAGTAAATTTCCGAACATGGACCACATGGACCAGCGCCGTGTTCCCAGAAGTTATCACATGCACCTGTAACTGGGTCACGATAGAAACGAGTAACCTTTTCTGCTGGAACACCTACTTTGTTTACCCAGATATCAAATGCTTCCTCATCTTCGCCGTAGATTGATGGGTAGAGACGGTCTTCTTCTAAGCCAAGGTTCTTTGTTAAAAATTCCCAAGACCATTCAATCGCTTCTTCTTTGAAATAATCACCAAAGGAGAAGTTACCAAGCATTTCAAAGAAAGTAAGGTGACGTGCTGTCTTACCTACATTGTCGATATCACCTGTACGAACACATTTCTGGCAGGTTGTCACACGATTACGTGGTGGGATTTCCTGTCCTGTGAAGTATGGTTTTAAAGGTGCCATACCAGCATTAATAAGCAATAAACTGTTATCATTGTGTGGAACAAGTGAAAAACTCTTCATTGCTAAATGATCTTTGCTTTCGAAAAATTCAAGATACATTCTGCGTAATTCGTTTACGCCTAAACTCTTTTTCATTTTCAATATCCTCCGTATAAATACTGTGTTATAGACATAGTTGTAGCCATGTCTTAGACATGGCTAGATTTTAAGCTTCCTCTTTGGCGGCGGCTGCTTTTTTTACATCAGACGATTTGCGCATTTTGATTCCAATAAATACACCTAATCCAGCAACTGCAACATAAAATAATGCTTTGATCAGATAATCTCCGATACACATAATAAATTCCATCATGCTATTTTACCTCCGTCAATCCTTGCAAATCATACAAACTTGCTTTATCAAACAATTATAAATCATTCTTTTTCATATTTCAACGTCTATTTTTCCTGAATTAAGAAAACCTGATTCTCTCTTTCAATGTCCATCACGCGTTCTGCCATGCCCAAATTCGAGATTTTTCCTTTGTACGCCGCAATTGCAGAATAATCCTGCCACATATGCATCGGAAATACCAGTTCCGCTTCCGTTTCTTTCATAAAGAGGTCAAAGCCGCTATAGGTATATTTGCCCTGACGTGGATCCATTGGTACAAAGGCTATATTCATAGGAAGCCCCGCAAGCTGTCGAATCTGGAACTTATAGTTTCGCTCCTGTACCCCATTCGTAAGGTCGCCTGCACCATCCCATATCCAGTTATTCAAGTCCCCTGCATGATACAGCGTCACGCCATTGCTTTCCACATAAAAGGCCACGCCGGCATCGGTCGAACGCAAGGTCTTGATATTCAAATCATCCACCTTGTACTTCTTGCCTGCATCCACAAAAGTCACCTTTTCACGCACTTTCGGGTCAATTCCATGTTTTTTCAAAAAGTTCGGACTGATTTTGATATCCTTTGAAAAAATATACTTGATATTTGGATACTTTTCCGCCATACGAAGGATGTCCATATCATAATGGTCCTTGTGACTATGACTGGCAAACATATAAATCTTCGTATCTGGCTCATACTCTGGGATTTTTCCAGTAAAGGTAAAACCATTTACCCTATCCCCGTTAAAGTAGTCAAATATCAATACCTTATCATCTACTTCCACCAAAAAACTGCTATGATGTAAAAATATAATTTGCATCTTCTGTAACCTCACAAATCTCTATTCTCTACCTGTCCTCATATAAGACCGACTCCACGAGTTTTTCGCCCTCGTATCGTAATTTCAAAGAAAAGA
>JAGBEZ010000036.1 GCA_017936725.1 Agathobacter sp. | reverse complement strand
AAGGATTTCCTTCCGATGTTCCTGCAGAAGTTGTAACCGTTTTTACATACTCAGTTAAGGCATCTTGGTTTGTCTTTAAGCCTTCCTCTTTCACGATAGCTTCAAATACCAATTCTGCTTTAATCTGATCTTCCATCGCAACTTTCCACTGTGCTCTTATCGTTTCCAAAGTCATTCCGTAATACTGTGTTAAGAATGTTTCGATATCCATCGTGCTGCAGTATAATTCTTCAAAAAGCGCCTGATATTCATCTAAACGAAGTTCCAGATAATCCTCTGGAATATCAAAGGTACTATTTTCAATCACGTTATTAACGATAAGATTATATGCCAATTCACCTTTCATCACTTTCATAAAATCAGCAACCGTTGTAACTTCATAATTTTCCTTGAAGTGTTCTGCCACCATTGCATCTGTAATTGTGTCTGGTGTCAATTCTACATAGATTGCCGTTACATTAAATTCAAATGTTGTAGGTTTTCCAGCTAAGTCCGCATTTCCATAATTTGCAGGGAAGGTTACGTCGCTACTTGTCTTCTGTCCAATTTTTGCACCAACTAATCCATCTGTAAATCCATCGATAAATGAACTGGTAGCCTGACCAGAACTGGTATCAATACCACAGTTATTCGAAACGTCAATCCACTGATCTTTTGCAGTACCACCCGTAAAGGCCTCTCCATTTAAATATCCGGTATAATCTGTCTTTACGATATCGCCAGCCTGTACCGTGTCGCGATCCTTTACTTCTATCACGCCTATGCCCGCGCTATAAACCACGTTACTAAAATAATCATTAACCTTTTCATCTGTTACGGCATAGTCGCCTGTCAAAATTTTCTCAAAATCCTTATAATCTGCAAGTTTTGTAATCGATGGCTGACCTGCTTTTTTATCTGCATCTGAATCTCCACATGCAACTATTGATAATGCCATAATTACGCACAATAAAACTGCGAAAAATCTCTTTTTCATATTCTTTTCTCTCCTTACGAAACAACAGTAATTTTATGAACTGATAAATGATACCATATTTTTTCCAAAATTACAAACACTTAAGCATATTCACATTGATTTTTTCTATATTTTTTGTTAAAATGAATTTTAGTGAAATCAAAGGAGGAAAAATTATGCCACAAATCAGTACCGGCACAATCGTGACTATCGTTGTTCTTCTTGTACTCATCGGTATCATGGTTGCATTATATTTCATGGGCAAAAAGGCTCAAGTCAAAAAAGAAGAGCAGGATGCTCAGATGGCAGCTGTTGCACAGACAGTCTCAATGTTAATTATTGACAAGAAAAAGTTAAGAATAAAAGACTCTGGACTTCCACAGGCAGTTATTGACCAGACACCTTGGTATACACGTATTACAAAGCTTCCTGTTGTTAAAGCAAAAGTAGGACCTAGAATTATGACCTTAATCGCAGACGAAACAATCTTTGCAGACATCCCTGTAAAGAAAGAAGTAAAAGCTACTGTTAGCGGTATTTACATCACTGGTGTAAAAGGTCTTCGTAAACCATTAGAAAAACCAGAAGGCAAGAAATCTTGGCGTGCAAAATTAAAATCTAAGTATAACAGTTTAAGTGCTGAACTCAAAGAAGAGAAAAACGCAAAAACAAATAAGAAATAATACAACTACGAAACCCCACTAAAAAGTGGGGTTTCTTTTTGATTTGATATGAATCGATATATTACAGTCTGCTACAAACTCCTCGTTCATTTCCAGACCATATAAAACCGAAATATTGATTTCATCTTCACTTTCTTTGATTTCTACCTTTTTTCCATCAATTCCCATCGTCAGAGTACCGTATGGTGTATGATAATGCGTGATGTTTTTCACCCTTTCTTGAAACACCATATGCACATTTACCACGCCATTTTTGGTAAGTTCCATATGTCCATTGGAAATCTTGATACGATTTTTGATGGGCTGAGTCTCTCCTTCCATCACTTCTTCATACAATATATAATGGTTATTATTTCTATAAAAATATTCACCTACAACCATCATTTCGATAGGTTCTCCATCGGTCTGGGGCCCATTCTGAAGACCACGAATGGTAACGATTACTTCTTTTGTCATATTTCTTCCTCGAATTCTAGGTTTTTATCTATTATACCTATCCTTCGCCTAGAATTCAAGAAAATCCAAGAATTTAAATCTTACCTCTACCTCCCCAGAATCAAATACATCCGCATATTCCCATGGGTTTAACACCTCACGCAATGCTTCTTTGGCTTCCTCCTCTATGACTTCGAACACCGAGCCTCGAAAGCACATATTTGGATAGAGGACACACCACCAGTTTTGTCCTTTTCCTTCCCCAATAACGATTTGAAGCGCCTCATACTCTCCTTTTGGGAAAGTGTAATCGCCATAGGTTTTCTCTGGAAAATCCGTGTGTGCAATCTGTGCTTTTACATCATACGCATACCCATGCTCCGTTAATGTATCTTTTGCTACTGCAACAATCTGCTCCATATTTTCTTCTATGATTTGCTTGCTCTCCTCGACATTTTCAGAGTCTTTTAACAGCGGTCCCAGATATACGCCCACTGCATCTCTGACCTCTTCCTTTACCGCCTGGTCTGCATCACTATCACTGTTTGCCAGCACATGAAAACGAAGTATTTTGGAAGCAATCGAAGGCTGCAAGAGATCATTTCCCAATACCACCGTCCAAATATAGAGTGCACTCACCACACCTGTCGTAATCAAAAAAAGATATTTTTTCATCTTAGAATCCTCTCTTTACATACGCACCTCTTTGGCGCGTCCTTTTAATCAGATTCTTGCCAGCTTTTTCCAGATGTATTCATATAACCTTTCCATTCCACAAAATTTTCTTCGACTTCAAAATATGGCATATATAAAACAAAACTCTGATTTGCCCTTTCATCCAGTAAATCCCCTAATGTCAGAAGTCGGTCCTTTTTGTCTTCCTGCTGTTTTAGATATTCCTCCAAATAAGTTCCCAAATCCTGAGATATGTTTTTTTCCAGTTCAAACAACTCATCTACATCCTCTACCGCACACACATAGGTATTTCGTGGAAAATCTTCCGTTTGAGCCAGATAATCTAGCATTGCTCCATATGCCGCAGGCGTCTCCAATAAGTCAGACTCTAGCACCAATATCTTTAAATGATTATAATCGGCATCCTTATTCAATCGCTTTTCATATTTGCTTTTGCTTTCTTCAAAGTCCGTCTCCTCTGTCAAAAAGGCGTTCTTCGTCACATCTTCTTTGGAAAATGCTGCCCCATAGGTCACCTTGCCATCTTCATAGCCTACCGCTACCAACATCGGAAAGCATCGTTCCTCTAACTCTGTCGTACTGCAGGCTGTGAGGCAGACACATGCAGACACCAATAAGCTTATGAGCACAGCATATTTTCTCGTTTCTCTTTTTCTATTTTTCATTTTTCTTTTCTCTCCTTTCGTTTCCTATTCCTAACACTACTATCGGAGCTATGATAATAAAAAATACTGCACCATAGCTATAATAGGTTATAAATATCTGTTTTAAGTTCTCCACTAAATAAAACCCCAGTGCAATCAGAAACACCGCGATTCCTGGGCAAATATTCTGCCACTTCCTCTTTTTTTGACTCAGTTCTGTAAGCATCCGAACCCCATAGTGCAGATGCAGGTTCAAAAGGGCATACAAAGTAAAAAACCAAACCGCCAGCATAAGCGCATCCATGCGTTTTAGGAAATTCCCCTCAAACTGAACAGTGCTCATTAACGTCACGACTGGAAACCGTAGCCCTGCCAAACTGCTAGCACCAAAGTTTCCTACAAGAAGCACATAACTTCCCAACAAAAGGAGTCCTGATATAAGCACGGAAACACGGATTGTCTTTACGACATTTCTGCCATAGTTTTTTTCTTTTTCACCAATTAAAAATAAAGAGAAAAAAAGCGGTGTAAAAAACAAAAAGACCAAATACGCACCCTTGCCTAGGTTTGCACTGCTCCACCGTAACGCTGGCTCTACATAGGTCCATTCGAAATTTCGTACCGATGCCAGCATCATGGCAACATAAGGAACCAAAATAAACCAGAATAACACCTCATAAACCCTTGCACGGCTTTCGATTCCACCACTTACCGCATAAGATGCTACCAGTACGATTAAAAACAAGATTAATACATATGAGGTTTCCTTTACCAAACTGTATTGCATAAGATTGGCAAATACATACGCACAAAAACCTGCTGTAAAGATACTGTGCAAAAAAGTGATGATAAAAAAGCATCTTCCCGCCCATGGGCCTTTTCTCTGCTTTAGATATGTCACAATATCCGTTCCCATATGTTTCATAATCCAGCCCAAATAGAATAAATAGAGGAATCCGCCTCCTATCCCCAAGGCTATCGCATATATCCCTCCAGCACCGCAAAGTTTTGCTAAATATGGCGGTATCAAAAGCGTCGCAATCCCCATTAAATCAAAGACATATAGTCGCAGGGTTTGACGGCTGGATATTTTTCCATTGTTTGTATACGATTTTTTCTCCATCCGCCTTACCCCTGCTCCTTATCGTTTTTCTTTTTCAGTTTTACACGTTCCGACGCATTCGCATACATTGGGCGCTTCCATAGCATACGCAGTGGAAAACGCACCACTGAATCCTTCTCATCCTGATATCC
Organism: Agathobacter sp.; assembly: GCA_017936725.1. Next base: position 1,659 of record JAGBEZ010000036.1, on the reverse strand, counting down.
ATTCAGCTGCGCTCCAACATAAGGCGAAAGATATGGCACATCAAAACTTTTGAGGCTTGCCATGTGTACCAAGACAAGAAATAGTCCTATCAAAAAGCCGAAAAAACCAAACCAGGCAGATAAGGCGATAAGAAGAAACTTTAAAATACGAAAAGAAAACGCAAACTCTTCGTTTGGAATGGCAAAGGAGCAAAGGGCTGTAAATGCAACTACAATCACAACAATTGGACTCACCAGATTGGCTTCTACTGCTGCCTGTCCAATGATAAGACCTCCTACAATACCGATCGTGTTTCCCATTGTACCTGGAAGTCGTACCCCTGCCTCTCGAATCAGTTCAAAGGATAACTCCATAAGAAGCACCTCCAAAGCCGCCGGAAACGGTACTCCTTCCCTCGCCTTGGAAAAAGACAAAAGTAGTGGGGTCGGTAATATCTGTGTATGAAAATTGGTAACTGCCAGATAGAGTCCCGGTAGTGTTAACGCAAAAAACGCCGCCACATAACGAATCACACGTGCGAAGGTTGCCATATAAAAGCGGTTATAATAGTCATCCGTCGTTTTCAAAAAGGAATTTACATCCGTTGGTAAAAGCAATGCGACTGGAGAATTATCTACTAAGACCACCACTTTTCCATTTAAAATCTCCATTGCCGCTCGGTCTGGCCTACGAGTGGATTGAAATTGTGGAAATGGTGAAATCCAGGATTCTTCCGCTAATTGCTCCATCACACCGCTGTCCATCACACCATCGATGTCATATTCGGTTAATCTTCTATGGATTTCCCCTACCAAAGCCTTTTCTGCTAAATCCTCAATATATACGATTGCAACATTTGTAAAAGAGCGGACTCCCACCTGAAATTCCTTCACCTTTAGTTTTGTGTTTCGGATTCTTTTTCGTATCAAAGCTGTATTGGCTTTTTCAGATTCTGCAAAGCTTTCATCGGAGCCACGCACCACCTTTTCTGCTTCAGATTTGCTGATGCCCATTTTCGGGTATCCCTGGTCTGGCATCTTTAAGGCTGTATCCACTCCGTCTATAAATAATACCGCGTCTCCAATCAGCACACCGCGAATCGCGTCCTCCATATAGGTATAAGGATCCGCGTCTGAAAGGGCAAAGGCATTTCCTTTTACCGTTTCTACCAGTTGTTCTTTCGAAAGCGTTTCCATATACGCAAGCATGCGTCCTAATACATTAATCAGATTGTTTCCCGCGTTTACTTCTATATAGCACACAAAGCCTCTGACACTGGCGTTTTCGCCAATCGTAAGTTTTCGAAATTTCAAGTCATCACAATGCGCAAACGCTTCTTTTATCGCACTCTCATTTTCTTCTATTTTCTTGGAAATCAACTGCTTTGGCATAAAAAAAGAACACCTCAATTTCTTAAGATGTTCTTAGTATGTGTAACTTTTTCCCTTTTATGCCAAAATCTATCCCTGTTGGATGATGACTTCTTTTACTGCAATCGCCTGATTTACGACATGCTCGCGGATGGATTCCGTCGCATCTTCCTTACTTCTATTTGCAAGTGAAGTATAGATTTCATCATGCTCTTTGATCAGTCTTGGATAGTTTTCTTCTCTCTTCAAATATTCTACACGATAACGATAAATCTGTTCACGGAGATTGTTTAACATATTTACAAGTTT
>JAGBEZ010000035.1 GCA_017936725.1 Agathobacter sp. | reverse complement strand
GGTAAGTACGACTGCAAAAATTAAAAGAAGAGAAAAAGAGTTTGTCATAATCTTTTCAGCATGCTCTTTATCATTTTTCCCTAGCGCAATGGAAGCAAGTGGAGCACCACCTGCACCTGCTAGCATAGAAAAAGCAGTAATAAACATCATGATTGAGGCAAACAGGCCAACACCGGTAAGAGCAGAGGCTCCAATTTCAGGAATATGTCCAATATAAATACGGTCAACAATGTTATAAAGCATGTTGACAAGCTGCGCCACAACGGCTGGAATCGCTAATTTAAAGAAAAGTTTTGGAATACTTCCACTCCCAAGTTCATTTGTTTGAGTATTTTTGCTCATAAATATCCTTCTTTCTATGTTGCAAATATAGATAAACTCATTATAATAGAGAATAAGAAAAAATAAAAGTGAAAGAATAATAAAATCTGCCACCGGGTAGAGAATGCGAAGCATTCGTAAGTGTATCATTAGGTCTTAGAAGATACATTAACGGATGCTTTTTGTTTTAGAAAGGAAATTAGATTATGAGAAGAATAAAAGAGTATATTACATATTTCACAAAAGGAGAGAGGTTGCTCTGGGTGAGTTCTGTGATACTTATTATTGCATCCTTTTGTATTTTCGACCGAGAAAACTATCATACATTATCTGCATCTCTAATTGGTGTAACATCACTTATCTTCAACGCAAAAGGAAATCCATTTGGGCAACTATTGATGGTGCTCTTCAGCCTGCTATACGGAATCATTTCCTATACCTTTTCCTATTATGGAGAAATGATCACGTACCTCGGAATGACAATGCCAATGGCAGTATTTGCTCTTATTTCATGGCTTCACAATCCTTACAATGGAAACAAAGCAGAGGTGAAAGTCAATCGCATTTCACGAAACGAAGTAATATTTATGTGGATATTGGCAGCAGTGGTGACGGTAGTTTTTTACTTTATCCTTGCCTATTTTCATACAGCCAATATTGTGCCTAGTACGTTATCCGTAACAACTAGCTTTGTGGCGGTTTATCTGACTTTCCGCAGAAATCCATATTTTGCAGTGGCATATGCGGCGAATGATGTGGTGTTGATTGTGCTATGGGTACTGGCAAGCATGTCGGATGTGAGATATATATCTGTAGTGGTATGTTTTATAGCCTTTTTTATAAATGATATCTATGGTTTTGTGAATTGGAGGAAGATGGAGAAACGACAAAGTTGTTGACAATATCGATACACGATAATATAATAAAGATAGGAAATATCGATACTCGATAATAAAACGACAAGTATTAAGATTAAAGAAGAAGGAGAGTGCGAATATGGCTAGAAATACAAAGACAGTTTTAAAAGGTTTTGATTATATGCATTGTGATGACTTCGCAAAATATCTAAGTAATATGGCGGCAAAGGGCTGGCATTTTAAAGAGTGGGGTGTTGGATTAAAATTCGAAAAAGGCGAGCCAAAGCAGGCGGTGTATGCAGTAGAGGTCTTTACCAAAGCTAGTGAAAATGATATGCGTCCAGAGCCAAACACGCAGGAGTTTGCAGCGTATTGTGAGGCAGCAGGATGGAAGTTTATTGACGCAAAGCAGAAGTTCTGTATCTTCAAGAAAGTGGATGAGAATGCAGTAACACTTTTTACACCAGAAGAGCGTATAAATAATGCTTTTAAAGGAACGCTTTCAGGTAGCAATTTGTTATTACTTGCTTTGTTTGCTTTGAATGCGGTGTTGCAATGGGTGAATATGCTTTCGTTTTTTGAGGAACAAATATTCTCTGTTACTTCGTTATTTACAGTAACAGCGTGGACGCTACTGTTTTTTGCATATTTGGTAAAAACAGTATATGCCTTTTATAAGCGTAATGAGTTAAAAAATGTGCTTAAGCAGGGAGGAAGGGTACATATTGGTGCTTGCGAAGATGGAAAATATCATGTTCGATTAGAGAGTATTTATCTTATCGTATTCATGGGATTGTTTTTAGGATATTTGTTTGCGCTGGGCGAAAAGGAGTTAGTGCTCTTAAATGGAGGAGTATTTGTTGTAACATTACTGTTTGCATTTATTTTAAATAAAATTCGTCCGAGTAGCGATGCCAATATAGTGATTCAATTAGTCTTTTCATTTTTTTTGATAACGGTAATCGTGGTCGGTGCGTTTTCTATTAATTTCGAAGAAAAGGAAGACGAAAAGGTTGAAAATCTGCCAGTTTTGATTTCGGATTATAGAGAGTGTGACGATGAAATAGAAGAAATCTCTGTATATAAAAGTGAAAATATCCTTGGAAGTGTAAAAACCTATTTTGCTTTTGGTGAAGAAGAATCTATTTATTATAATGTTTACAGAACAAAGCATGACTGGATATTGGATAAAATCTGGGAAGAAGAACTAGAGGACAAAAAATATAATGAAGAACTAACAGAGTGTAGCAAGGATTGGGGGGCTAAGAAAGCCTTTCGAAATAAAATAGGTATTTATTATGTTCGATATGAAAACGCAATTCTTGTATTTAGTGATGATATAGATATTCACTTAACGGTAGATCAAATCAATATTATCCGAGATAAACTAGACTTAAGGTAGGTGAGTGTATGGCAAGAGAACAATTTCAAACGCTCACAGAACCGATGTATTATATCCTTCTGGCGCTGACGGAGGAATGTTGTGGTGTCGATATTATGGAAAAGGTAAAGCAGATATCCCATGGCCGTGTCCTCGTAGGTCCAGGCACGTTATATGCTATGCTTGCCAAATTTGAAGAGAATGGAGTTATTAATCTTACTACATCGGAAGGACGTAGGAAATCGTACATTATCACAGATAAAGGTCGGAAAATGTTGAGGGAAGAATTTAACAGACTGGAAACGATGGTGGAGGATGGTAGATATTTTCTATAAATATGCAGACAGAGTTGTTGCAATTGACAGAAGAATGTGCAAGCAAAAAGAAATCTTAACTGGAGTTTCTTAGTTTCACTTAGTGGGCACTATTTATAAAATGTCATGTGCACGCTTGATTGTCTGAGACGCCGTACTTGCGTCGAGTTTCAAGCGTGTACATGTAATATCACTTTTATAAATGGTGCCCGCTTAGTGAAACTTGAAAGTTCTGTAGATTTCTTTTTGCTTGCACAGCACTTCGTCAATCTGCCAACAACTCGTCAAAATCTTTGGCATTTTGCCAATAGTCATCTTGACAGTTATAGGTTAAGATAACTACAGTGAAAATCCCATAGGGATAATAAAAAAGAGATACTTAGGAGGTATTTTAAAAAATGGCAAGTTTATCATTAAAAAACATTTGTAAAGTGTATGACAACGGTTTCGAAGCTGTAAAAGACTTCAATCTTGAAGTAGAAGACAAAGAATTTATCATCTTCGTAGGACCTTCAGGTTGTGGTAAATCTACAACACTTCGTATGATCGCTGGTTTGGAAGAAATCTCTGGCGGTGAACTTACAATCGACGGAAAACTTATGAACGACGTTGAACCAAAAGACAGAGATATCGCGATGGTATTCCAGAACTACGCTTTATATCCACATATGACAGTATTTGACAACATGGCTTTCGCTCTTAAACTTCGTAAAGTTCCAAAAGACGAAATCAAAGCAAAAGTAGAAGAAGCTGCTCGTATCCTTGACCTTGAAAAATTATTAGATCGTAAGCCAAAGGCTTTATCAGGTGGTCAGAGACAGCGTGTTGCTATGGGTCGTGCAATCGTTCGTAATCCAAAAGTATTCCTTATGGACGAACCTTTATCAAACCTTGATGCAAAACTCCGTGTACAGATGCGTTCTGAAATCGCAGCTTTACATAACAGATTAGGCGCTACTATTATCTACGTTACACATGACCAGACAGAAGCTATGACACTTGGTACAAGAATCGTAGTTCTTAAAGATGGTATTATCATGCAGGTAGATTCTCCTCGTAAACTTTACAACGAACCAAACAACTTATTCGTTGCTGGTTTCATCGGATCTCCACAGATGAACTTTATCGATGCTGAAGTTGAAGTTGATGATGATGAAGTAAAAGCTACATTAGTATTTGATGACTTTAGAGTTGAATTACCAGCTGCTAAAGCGAAAAAAGTAATCAAAGGTGGTTACGCAGGTAAGAAAGTAGTTATGGGTATCAGACCTGAAGATATCAGCGATGAAGAAGATAAACTTGCAATTTGGCCAAACATCAATTCAATCGTTACAAACAACGAATTATTAGGTGCTGAATCTATGGTATACTTCCCACTTGCAGGTGCAAACATGACAGCAAGAGTATCTGCTAGCACAACTGCAAAATACAATGATCCAATTACACTCTGCATCAATCCTGATAAAGTTCATGTATTTGATAAAGAGACAGAATTGACAATCACAAACTAATTCGGTAAAATTAAATAGTTGTAAATTTTGGCAGGGTGTAAATTTACACCCTGTCTTTTATATAGTTACAAGACGGAAAACGTAGGGAGAAAGTATATGCTATCTGCACAGAAGTTATTAGCTACATTAAATGAAATCAAAGAGATATCAAAACTAGACGTGGCTCTTTATCAGCCAAACGGAAAGGTAGTCGTTTGCACCTGTGAAATGCCAGTACAAGATAAGGTCATACAGTTTGTGGACGATGAGCAATTACAGCATACATATGAAGGTTATCATTTTTATAAAATTGACATAGAAAATGAGACTGAATATGTACTTGTTACCTTTGGTACGGTAGAAAATGGTATTGTGATTGGTCAGATGGCAGCTTGTCAGATTCGTACACTTATTGTTAGTAAGTCAGAAGAATTTGACCGAAATGTTTTTATTCAAAATTTGCTTTTAGGCAACATGCTTACCATTGATATGTTTAGTAAGGCAAAGAAACTTCATATCGAGGCAAAGCCTAGAGTTACATTTGTGATTGATACAGGAAATAAAAGCACGGATATTATCTTAGAATTAGTAAAGAATCTGTCTGATTTAAGGGCAGGAGATTTTGTTACAACAGTAGACGAGCATAGTGTGGTATTGGTAAAAGATGTTTCTGGTTATGCGAAGAATTACGTGCAAAAAGAAAACGAATTAGAAGCGGAATTAGAATCTATCGCAATGAGTCTGGTGGACAGCCTTCACATGGAAGCCATGATTAAGGTCCGTGTTGGTTATGGCAATATGGTAACAGAGATTTCTGATATCGCCCAATCTTTCCAGGAAGCCAAGATGGCACTTCAGGTAGGACGCGTATTTTATGCAGAAAAGGATACCATTTCCTATGGAAAATTGGGAATTGGCCGTTTGATTTATCAGCTTCCAATGAGTCTTTGTAATATGTTTATCAAAGAGGTCTTTGGTGATAAGATACCAGAGGTATTAAATGATGAAGAAGCCATGTTGACAATTAGTAAATTCTTTGAAAACAATTTAAATATTTCAGAAACAGCAAGACAGTTATATGTACATAGAAACACGCTGGTATATCGATTAGAGCGTATTGAAAAAGAAATCGGACTTGATATTCGTAAATTTGATGATGCGATGACTTTCCGCATTGCATACATGGTACTTGCGCATGTTAAAGATATCGATAATAGTAAGTAGAGGGAGAGAGTATGGCAAAAAAAGTAACATACGACGAAAGCAGTATTTCCATATTGGAGGGATTAGAGGCCGTTCGTAAGCGTCCAGGTATGTATATCGGAAGCGTTTCGCGAAAGGGTTTAAATCATCTGATTTATGAAATCGTAGATAACTCCGTAGACGAACATTTAGCAGGAGAATGTGATACGATTTGGGTAACCTTGGAAAAGGATGGCTCTTGTACCGTAGAGGACAATGGACGTGGGATTCCAGTAGGTATGCACGCAAAAGGTGTATCCGCAGCGCGTATCGTATTTTCTACCTTACATGCTGGTGGTAAGTTTGATGATTCCGTATACAAAACCAGTGGAGGTCTGCATGGTGTAGGCTCCTCTGTTGTAAATGCACTCTCTACCTATATGGATATTGAAATTAGCAGAGAAGGTTATGTGCATCACGACCGTTATGAAAGAGGAAACCCTACGGTTCAGTTAGAAAATGGACTTCTTCCGAAAATTGCAAAGACAAAGAAAACGGGTACAAAGATTAATTTCCTTCCAGACCCAGAAATTTTTGAAAAGACGTATTTTAAAGAAGAAGATGTAAAGAGCCGTATGCATGAAACGGCATACTTAAATCCAAATCTTACGATTATATACGAAGACCGTCGTAAAAATGACATCGAGCATATCGAATATCATGAACCAGATGGAATTATAGGCTTTGTAAAAGATTTAAATAAAAATATAGAGACACTTCACGATGTGATTTACTTCAAAGGAGAAAGTGAAGGGATTACCGTAGAAGCAGCCATTCAGTATACCAATGAGTTCCACGAAAATATCCTCGGCTTCTGTAATAATATTTACAATGCAGAAGGTGGTACGCATATCACAGGCTACAAGACTGCGATGACGACTATTATCAATGCCTATGCACGTGAACTTGGTATTTTAAAAGAAAAAGATGTGAATTTTACGGGTGCAGATGTGCGTAATGGTATGACAGCGGTCGTATCCATCAAACATCCAGATCCACGTTTTGAGGGACAGACGAAGACAAAACTGGACAATCCAGATGCTTCGCGTGTGACTGCAAAAATCACAGGCGATGAGATGCAGTTGTTCTTTGATAAAAACTTAGAGACCTTAAAAGCGGTTATCTCTTGTGCAGAAAAAGCTGCAAAGATTCGTAAGACAGAAGAAAAGGCGAAAACGAACCTGCTGACCAAGCAGAAATTCTCCTTTGATTCCAACGGAAAACTGGCAAATTGCGAAAGCCGCGACGCTTCCAAATGTGAAATCTTTATCGTAGAAGGGGATTCCGCTGGCGGCTCTGCAAAAATGGCAAGAAATCGTATGTATCAGGCGATTATGCCAATTCGTGGAAAGATTCTTAACGTAGAAAAAGCCAGCATCGACAAGGTGCTTGCAAATGCAGAGATTAAAACGATGATCAATGCTTTTGGCTGCGGTTTTTCGGAAGGATATGGCAATGACTTTGACATTACCAAGCTTCGTTATGACAAGATTATTATTATGGCCGATGCCGATGTCGATGGAGCACATATTTCGACCTTGCTTTTGACCTTGTTTTATCGATTTATGCCAGAACTTATTTTTGAAGGACATGTATATGTGGCGATGCCTCCGCTTTATAAGGTAATTCCAACAAAGGGTGAGGAAGAGTATCTCTACGATGATGCGGCATTGGAAAAATACAGACGTACACATACCGGACATTTCACCTTACAGCGATACAAAGGTCTTGGTGAAATGGACGCTGACCAGCTCTGGGAGACTACATTAAATCCAGAAACCCGTATGATGCGCCGCGTTGAAATCGAAGATGGACGTATGGCTTCGGATGTGACGGCAATGCTAATGGGTACCGACGTACCACCACGTAGAGCATTTATCCATGAACACGCACATGACGCAGACTTGGATATATAGGAGAAAGAACATGCAAGAAAACAATATTATCCGCACCGAGTATTCGGAGCTGATGCAAAAATCATATATCGACTATGCCATGAGCGTTATCATAGCCCGTGCACTTCCAGACGTACGTGACGGTTTAAAGCCAGTACAAAGACGTGTGCTTTATGATATGTCAGAGCTTGGCGTAAAATACGACAAACCACACCGTAAGAGTGCACGTATTGTCGGTGATACCATGGGTAAATATCATCCACATGGTGACTCATCGATTTACGAGGCACTGGTTGTGATGGCTCAGGATTTTAAGAAAGGGCTTCCACTCATCGACGGACATGGTAACTTTGGTTCGATTGAAGGCGATGGCGCTGCTGCGATGCGTTATACCGAAGCACGTCTTGCAAAGGTGACACAGGAAGCATACCTTGCCGATTTGGATAAGGATGTGGTGGATTTTGGACCAAACTTTGATGAGACAGAAAAGGAGCCACTGGTACTTCCAGTTAAGGTACCAAACCTTTTGATTAACGGTGCAGAAGGTATTGCGGTAGGTATGGCGACCAGCATCCCTCCTCATAATTTTGGTGAAGTCATCGATGGGGTGATTGCTTACATGAAAAACCCGGACATTACCACTGAGGAAATGATGCAGTATATCAAAGGACCAGATTTCCCAACGGGAGGTATTATCGCAAATAAGGATGACCTCTTATCAATTTATGAAACTGGCATGGGAAAGATTAAGGTGCGTGGAAAAATCGAGTATGAAAAATTAAAAGGCGGAAAAGAACGTCTTGTCATTACAGAGATTCCATACACCATGATTGGGGCAAATATTGGCAAATTCCTTTTGGATGTTGCTGCTTTGGTAGAAACCAAGAAAACCAGTGATATCGTGGACATTACCAACCAGTCTTCCAAGGAAGGCATCCGTATTGTACTTGATTTGAAAAAAGGTGCCAATGTAGAGGCGTTGGAAAACCTCTTATATAAGAAGACCAAGTTAGAAGATACCTTTGGTGTCAATATGCTGGCAGTTGCAGATGGAAGACCAGAGACGATGGGACTTGTCCCAATTATCCGTCATCATGTAAATTTCCAGTATGAAATCGCAACGAGAAAATATAAGACTTTGCTTGCAAAAGAACTGGACAAAAAGGAAATTCAAGAAGGTCTTATTGAAGCCTGCAATGTAATTGATTTAATTATTGAAATTCTTCGCGGCTGTACCAATCGTAAAGACGCAGAGAAATGTCTTACTACAGGCGATACCACAAATATCAAATTTAAGACAAAAGCATCGGAAAAGATGGCAAAACAGCTTCGTTTCACAGAGCGTCAGGCAAATGCAATCTTAGAAATGCGTTTGTATAAATTGATTGGTCTTGAAATTGATGCATTGATGAAAGACCATAATGAAACATTAGAGAAGATCGCTCTTTATGAAGATTTACTTTCGCATCGTTCTTCTATGGCGAAGATGATTATGAAAGAACTAGGAGCATTTAAGAAAGAATATGACAGACCTCGTAGAACAGTAGTCGATAACTTGGCAGAAGCTGTGATTGTGGAAAAACCAATCGAAGAAAAGGATGTTGTATTCCTTATGGACCGCTTTGGGTATGCGAAGACCATCGATGTTTCTATTTATGATCGAAACAAAGAGACAGCAGAAGCCGAGAATAAATACGTCTTTATGGTAAAAAATACAGATAAGATTTGTGTATTTACGAATACTGGTCAGTTGCATCTTATCAAGGTGCTCGATTTACCAGCAGGACGTTTAAAGGACAAAGGAACACCAATTGACAACCTGAGTAATTACGATAGTAAGAACGAAAACTACATTTATGTAGATAGTCTTGCCAATGTTTCTGCTTCGAAGGTGGTATTTGGTACGAAGCAGTCTATGATTAAACTGGTAGATGGTGCAGAATTTGTCGTTGCTAAGAAAACAACGGCAGCAACGAAACTTGCTGATGGAGATGAAGTCCTTGTGGTTCGTGCAATAAAAGGAAAAGAAACCATGGTTATGCGTTCAGCGAAAGAAGTATTCCTTCGTATTGATTGCGCGACAATTCCAGAAAAGAAGAAATCTGCAGTCGGTGTACGAGGAATGAAACTGGAAAAGAAGGACGAGTTGAAACAGATTTATGTTTTGGGTGACGGTGAAAATGAAATAGTAGAAGTAAAGGGCAAGGAGTTTGCTCTAAACCGCCTTCATATTGGAAATAGAGACACTAAAGGGGTAAAGAAGTGAAAACAAATTGGTGTTTTAAAAACATAAATGATGCATATGAGTTCTTAGAAAGCAGAAATCAATATGGCAGTAAACTCGGATTATATACAATGGAACGTCTGATGGGTTTATTAGAACACCCAGAAG
>JAGBEZ010000034.1 GCA_017936725.1 Agathobacter sp. | reverse complement strand
TACCATAATGGGACCCAATTTGAATGGGAAAATGGAAGATGGCTCTCTTATGTAACTACCAACACAGACTATGTAAAGGGTATCATTGCCCACTATGATTATAATTCGGATGGTCTTCGTATCCGAAAGGATGTAGATGGCATTGTTACGGAATTTTATTGGTTAGATGAATGCCTCATTGGTCAGAAGACAGGAAATGAATATATCGTATACCTGTATGATGAAAATGGTGCAGCTTACGGCTTCTTATTGACAGACGGAGTCACAGAAGCCTATTATTACTACCTGTTCAACCTGCAGGGCGATATCATTGGTATCCTAGATGAACAGGGGAACCAAGTGGTAGAATACAGCTATGATGTATGGGGGTATCCGTTAGGCGTAACAGGAACCATGGCAAGTACCATTGGTCAGAAGAATCCATTGCGTTACAGGGGATATTACTACGATAGTGAGACGGGATTCTATTATGTATCCAGCCGTTATTACGATCCTGAGATTGGGCGGTTTTTGAATTCAGATAGTATAATAGATAATAGAGGTGTAAATACACTAAATTTATTTGCTTATTGCGGTAATAATCCAATAAAGAATATTGATTCGTCAGGACAATTATTTGGAGCAGTAATAGGTGGAATCATAGGCGGTGTGTTGGGTGGATTAACTGCCGCCGCAAGCGGAAAATCTGTCAAGGCAGGAATTGTAACAGGGGCCTTAACAGGTGCAATTATAGGTGGTATATGTGATGGTTCTGCCGCAGCAATAGCAGTAGCGGCGGGAACGGCAGCAAAATGTACCATCATTGCTAAAACAATGCTAGCATGTGCAGCAGTAGCTGCAACAGGCAATGTGGCAAACCAAGCAATAAACTATAACAGAGAGAAAAAACAATATAATCAAAATCAATCAGGTAAAACAAAGACGAATTCCAACAAAACCACACCCCCGTTACCAAATGATGCACCTGAGGAGTACCAGAGCTTTTTGAATTACATTGATACTAATTCTGTTATAAGTTCAGCAATTTCTGCGGCTATCTGCGCTCCATTTGCGGTAGGTGGTGGTGTTATTGTAGATAGAGCACTTGGAGTTGGAACAGCAGGACTATCTAGAGTTTCGCAGTTTATTGCTGAAAGTGCAATGGGGGCTAACGTAAGCATGCTTCAAACCTCAGTCGAATATATTATACCAATTTTTGAACCTTAATATAGAGAAGGACTTTTATTATGAAAATCAAATTATCAAAATATTGGTGGGGAAATTTATATATAATACTAGTGCAATGGGTCATAATGGAATTAATTCTTTTGTACTTCCTCATAGATAGTTTTCATGAAGACAAGATAATATTCGGAACACTAATGATTGTATGGTCATTCCTTTCTATTTGCGCTGCATTATCACCACCAATAGTTTTTTTCAGTACAATGGAAATACAAGGCCATGTAGTAAAATCATTTCTTTTTGGCAAGCTGCAGTGTCAGGTTTCTTTAGCAGAAAGGGTTTATTATGTTATATTTAATAGTAAAGAATCTATGTTTAGAAACAAAACATATATTGCTATTTCTAACAGACCTTTTGAATTTAAAGTAGAAACAAAAGGGTGCACTTTCTTGGGATATTATGATAATAGAAATCAGATTGTTGTACCCTATAATGATGAAACGAAGTATCTATTTCCTATCGAAGAATGGATTAATATTAATTAACAAGGTTTCAGGATTTTTCCTGACAAGTGCCTTTGGGCTATCCAAAGGCGTTGCTTGCTAGTATAGTGTATTTGTTCTTTTGTAATTAAAGAAACATACGAGATTTTACAACAAAACTCCGACCTCTAAAAGAAATGAGAAATAACCTCGTGAGATTCTGTGATTAGTCTTGTAACTGTGGTTCGGAAGATGTGGAGGGCATGGACAACTGTTTGACCGAAGGGAGTTTTGGACATGCCATCCTAATATCATCTCCGAACGCAGTTGCTTAGACGATTCCAGAATCTCTCGCACAGTTATTGAGCGTTCTTTTAGGGGCGGAGTTGCTTGGTAATCTCTTTGTGTGATATAATGAATTATCAATACGGATCAAATGGTTTACTAAACAAATAACTCATTTCTTGTTTTGACTATGGTAACGGTGCATATAAAACTTATCAATATGACAACCAGGACCGACTCATTTCCGAAGGAGTAAACGGAACAACAACCCGTACATACATATATGATAAACAAGGAAATACAGCACAGATAACTGACCATCTGACAAACGTAACAACAACCTATACAAGAGACCTTATCGGAAGAACCTCTCGTATCCAATCTTCTGACGGTCAGACAAGCAACTTTATCTATGATACCTACAACCGTTTGTCACTTTCAAAATGGTCAAAAGGAGACACAACACTTAGCAGTAGCTATATCTACGGTGATAATTCCATAGCGAATCAAAAGACAGGTCTCATCTATGGTGTAAAACTAAATGGAACACAGCAACTAGGATATGAGTATGACGAACTGGCAAGACTGCAACGACGCTCACTCTATACTACAACACCATTTGCTACGGAATATACATACCTTGAAGGTGCAAATGCAAACACAACAACCACACTTGTCAAAACAGCAGAAAACGGAAACGACATCCTAGAATACACTTATGACGAAATAGGCAATATCACAAGCGTTTCAAAAAACGGCACAGTCATAGAACAGTACGCTTACGATGCACTCAGCCAATTGATAAGTGCAACCTACGGCGGTAATACTTACACGTATTCTTACGATAACGGTGGCAACCTGACAGAAATCAAGAAGAACGATGAAGTCATTAAAACATACACCTACGGTAATAGTGAATGGAGAGACCAATTAACCGGATCCAACGGAGAAACCATTACCTATGATGAAATTGGTAATCCACTCATTTACCGCAACGGAATCAACTTAACATGGCAGAATGGAAGACAGCTTGCCAGCGTAACACAAAACGGAAGTCCACTCGCAACATACACCTATAATGCAGATGGACTACGAAATTCTAAGACAGTAAACGGAATCACAACCGAATACTACTGGCAAAACGGAACACTGTATGGACAAAAGAGTGGTGATGAAAACATCTTCTATCTGTATGATGAAAATGGAAGCGCTTACGGATTTATTTACAAAAACCTAACAGAACAGTCACATTACTACTATGAATTTAACCTACAAGGTGATATAATAGGAATCATAGATAGTACAGGAACGAGAGTTGTTGCATATACCTACGGTGCTTGGGGAGACCTAATCAGTATCACAGGAACACTCGCAGAGACAATTGGACATAAGAATCCACTGAGATATAGAGGATATTACTACGATGCTGAGACGGGATTCTATTATGTATCCAGCCGTTATTATGATCCTGAGATTGGGCGGTTTATAAATGCGGATGGAGAGATGGAAGGAATAGGCGGTGAAGTATTAGGATATAATCTTTTTGCTTATTGCTTCAACAATCCAATAAATATGAGTGATCCTACAGGTAACTGGCCAAAATGGGTAACAGGTGCATTAAACATGGTCAGTGGTGTTGCTCAAATGGTTGCTGGAGCTGCGTTAGGAGCAACTGTTGGTTGGACAGGTATTGGAGCAGTAGCAGCTGGATTTTTAATTGCAAACGGTGCGGGAACAGCAACAAAAGGCGT
>JAGBEZ010000033.1 GCA_017936725.1 Agathobacter sp. | reverse complement strand
CGATGGAACCGTAAATCTTAAGGTGGGGGAAAACACCATTAAGATTGTTGTTCGTGCAGAAAATGGAGTAAAAGCAACCTATACGATTGTAGTAACACGTAAAGCGCAGGAAAGCACGCCTGTTACTCCACCAGAAGTGGATACCCCTCCAACATCTGAAATCACTCCACCAGAAGTAAATGAAATGCTTCAGTGGAATGGAGAACAGTTACAGCCTGTAGAAACGATTCCGCAGGAGAGTATTCCAGCCAATTTTGAAAGCACTCTTTTGGTTGTAAATGGACAGCAGTTACAGGGGTTGACCTTTACAAAAGGGGATTTAAAAGTTCTATACTTAAATAACACAAATGGTGCAGGTTCTTTATATGTATATGATGAAGCACAGCAGACCATTTACCCATTTATCAAACTGATTTCAGAAAAAGGCCATGTAATCGTGTTATTGCCAGATGAGCAAAATGCACCAGCACCAGAAGGTTTTGAAAACTGCACATTTTCGATTGAAGGTAAAGGACTTGTCAGTGCATATCAGTTAAAAGAAGATATTGCGAGTGAAGAATCCGAAGTCAATATAAGAGATTTTTACCTTGTTTACTGCATGAATGATGCTGGCGAAAAAGGTTGGTACATGTATGACTCTATCGAAGGTACCTATCAGCGCTACATTCCTATTGTGCCAAGTGTACAGACTGGCAGTGATGATGTGGTGGATACCGATTTGGAAAGCAAATATACTGCATTAGAAAAAGAATTAAATACTGCAAAAATGACACAATATATTATCCTTGCAATTGCAGCGGCAGTTATCTTTATTCTGTTGATTGTAATTATTGTGCTTGCAGTAAAAGGTCGCAAGAAAAAAGACGATTCTTTTGAAGATGAAAAAGCGAACCAGAATGAGGAAAATGAAAATCAGGAAATTCGAGATGTGGCAGTGGCACAAGAAATTCTTGCGATAGAAGAAGCGCTGGTTATGGAAAAAACACTAGATAAGGAAGAAGAGGAAGACGAGTTTGAAATCGAATTCTATGAAATAGAAGAACAAATCGAAGAACCAGTGGAAGAACCAGAAATTCCAGTGGAAAATCAAGAAAAAATCGAAGTCAAAGACGAGCCAGAGTTTCTGGATTTAGAAAATGCTATCCTAGATGCAATTCAGGAAGCTCAAAAAGAAGTTGAACCAGAGCAGGAGCCAGAAATTAAAATTGTAAGAAAGCCAAAAGCTACGGACTTGACATCAAAACTTTCTAGTGAAAAAGAAGCAGATGATGACGATTTGGTATTCATCGATTTTGACTAAGAAATAGTAATTTGTCGGAGGCAATAAATTGAAATATACAGACAAAGCGAAAAAAGCAATAGATATCGCAAATCGACTCTCTAAAAAAATGCAATATAATTATGTTGGAACAGAGCACATCCTTGCAGGCTTGATGAAGGAAGGCACAGGCGTTGCAGCTGAGGTGTTATCTGCAAATGGTGTGGAACTTTCCAAGATTTTACAGATGATAGAAGAGTTGATTTCTATCGGAGATACCTTGGTGGCAGAGCGAGATGGCTTTTCGCCAAGAGCCCAGCATATTTTAGGACAGGCGGAAGAAGAAGCACGTAGATTAGGCTACGACAAGATTGGAACAGAGCATATTTTGTTGTCCATTATAAAAGAAGGGGATTGTGCGGCCGCTCGTTTGCTTGGCACACTCGATGTAAATTTGCAGAAGTTATTTACAGATATTATTGGCGCAATGGGCGAAGACCCTGCGAAGTATCGTGAAGAATTAGCAAAAAGCAAAAAAGGTGCGCAAAATGGATCGGCAACTCCAACATTGGACCAATACTCAAGAGATTTGACCGAAATGGCAGCAGAAGGGATACTTGACCCTGTAATTGGAAGAAAACAGGAAACCGAACGCGTAATTCAGATTCTTAGCCGACGTGGAAAAAATAACCCTTGTTTGATTGGGGAACCAGGAGTTGGGAAAACTGCCATTGTAGAAGGGATTGCCGAAAGTATTGTAAATGGCACGGTGCCAGGTCTTTTGCAGGGAAAACGTCTTGTTTCTCTGGATATGTCTGGTTTAGTGGCAAAATCAAAATACCGCGGAGAATTCGAAGAAAGAATCAAAAAAGTAATCAATGAAGTAGTAGCGGCAGGAGATGTGATTCTGTTTATAGATGAGATTCATACCATTATTGGGGCTGGCGGAGCAGAAGGCTCACTGGACGCCGCGAATATCCTGAAACCATCTATGGCAAGGGGAGAATTGCAGGTAATCGGCGCTACCACGATAGATGAATATCGTAAACATATTGAAAAGGATGCGGCTTTAGAAAGACGCTTCCAGCCTGTTATCGTGGAAGAGCCATCGATAGAAGAGACGATAGAGATTTTAAAAGGCGTACGAGGTCTCTATGAAAAGCATCACCAGGTTATCATTTCGGATGAGGGGGTAGAAGCTGCAGTTACGTTGTCTGCTCGATATGTGAATGATAGATTTTTACCAGATAAGGCGATTGACCTTATGGATGAAACCGCAGCGAAAATCCGATTGGGACTTTTGGGTTCACCTCTTAAGTTAAATGGATTACGCAGACAGATTTATGAAGCAGATTTAGCAATGGAAGCCGCTTTACAGACGGGTGATATTGAAAAAGTGCGAGAGGAAAAAGCAAATAAAGAAGCTCTGTATAAGGAACTGGAAAGACAGGAAAAGAAAGCGCAGAGCTCGACGAATAAAAAACGTCCAGTGATTGGAGAAAATGAGATTGCAGATGTGGTAGCTGGATGGACCAAGATTCCAGTAAATCGTTTAACCGAAAACGAGGCAGCGCGTTTGCAGAAATTAGAAGCCGTTCTTCGAAAGCGAGTGATTGGACAGGAGGAAGCGATTTCTGCTGTTTCCAAAGCAGTACGAAGAGGACGAGTAGGACTCAAAGATCCAAAGCGTCCGATTGGTTCCTTCTTATTTTTAGGACCAACAGGTGTAGGTAAGACTGAGGTTTCCAAAGCGCTTGCGGAAGCAGTGTTTGGCAAAGAAGATGCTATGATTCGTGTGGATATGTCCGAATACATGGAAAAACACAGTGTATCGAAACTGATTGGGTCACCACCAGGCTATGTAGGTCATGAAGATGGCGGACAGCTCAGTGAAAAAGTACGTAGAAATCCATTTTCTGTAGTGCTTTTTGATGAAATCGAAAAAGCACATCCAGACGTATTTAATATCCTACTTCAGGTATTAGATGAAGGACATATTACAGATTCGCAGGGACGCAAAGTTGATTTCAAAAATACCATTATTATTATGACTTCAAATGCGGGTGCTCAGGCAATCATCGAGCCAAAAAGACTTGGTTTCGGAAACAAAGAAGACGAACAGCAGGATCATCAAAAGATGAAAGATAGCGTTATGGAAGAGGTAAAACGCATATTCAAACCAGAATTTTTGAACCGTATTGATGAAACTATCGTTTTTAGAGCCCTAAACAAAGAAGACATGAAGCAGATTGTAACGATTATGGTAAAAGAATTACAGAAGCGTTGCAAGGAACAACTGAATATAGATTTGAATGTCACAAGTGCAGCAAAAACTTACATCGTAGAAAAAGCATTTGACCGTAAATATGGTGCAAGACCATTGAAACGAAAGATTCAGGACGAGATAGAAGATAGGCTGGCAGAAGAGATTATAAAAGGCTCGATTCGCTCTGGAGACAATATTACGGTTTCTGTAAAAAAGGATGCAATTTGCATTTTAAAGTGATATAATATGTGTAAGTAAGCTGGTGCGGTTAAGACTGCATGCAGTGTGATTTACAGGAGGAGAAAAATGGTAGTAAAGGAATTACTTCGTGTAGAAACAGATGGAACAATTAGCTTTGGCGATTATACTTTAGATGCAAAAGCGAAGTTAGACAATTTTAGTCATAATGAGGCTCTTTATAAGGTGAAAACTTATAAGGATATCACGAAGTTAGAGTGTAATGATCTTTTTGTATACGAATCTGTTCCAGGAACAGCCGTATATAATTTTAAGAAAGAAGAAGGCGAGGTTTCCTTCGCAGTAGAAGGCGTGGAAGGCGCACAGATTACATTAGGATTAGAGCCTGAAGCAGAGTACGAAATTATAGTAGATAATGAACCAGCAGGAGTAATGAGTACAAATTTAGGCGGCAAATTAAGCTTAAGTGTAGAGGTAGAAACGGAAAACAAAGTGGCTATTTCGGTGAAAAGAAGATAATCTCGTTTAATTTGGACCCAGCCAGAAAGAAAGGCTGGGTCTTCTTTTCTACATTTAGAAAAGATTGGTAGCATCATAAGAGGAGGATATATGGCTAAAGGAAAAACAAGCGTATATTTTTGTCAAAACTGTGGCTTTGAATCATCGAAATGGATGGGGCAATGTCCAGGCTGCAAAGAATGGAATACTTTTGTAGAAGAAATTGTAGATAAAAGAGCATCTGGTTCTTCAAGTGTTAAGAAAGCGTTGGAAGAAGCAAAACCGGTTCCACTATCTGCTGTATCCTCTGCAAATGACGAGCGTACCAGCACAGAAATCAAGGAGTTGGACCGTGTATTGGGCGGTGGTATTGTAAAAGGGTCTTTGGTTTTGGTAGGTGGTGACCCAGGGATTGGAAAATCAACTCTTTTACTGCAGGTATGTAGAAATTTATCAGAGAAAAACCTATCCGTTCTTTATATATCAGGGGAAGAGTCTCTGCAACAGATTAAAATTCGTGCAGAGCGAATCGGCACATTTGGGGATTCTTTGGAATTATTGTGTGAGACAAACTTAGAAATTATCAAAGAGGTTATTAGTCGTAAAAAACCGAGTGTTGTAATTATTGACTCGATTCAGACGATGTTTAGTGAAAATGTGGCTTCTGCACCAGGAAGTGTTTCACAGGTAAGAGAGGCTACCGGTGTTTTTATGCAGATAGCCAAGGGCCTCAATATTTCCATTTTTATCGTAGGACACGTGACCAAAGAAGGCGTGGTTGCAGGACCAAGAGTATTAGAGCATATGGTGGATACCGTACTGTATTTTGAAGGAGATCGCCACGAGAGTTATCGCATCCTACGTGGAGTAAAGAACCGTTTTGGTTCTACGAATGAAATCGGCGTGTTTGAGATGCGCAATGTTGGCTTGGTTGAGGTTGAAAATCCATCGGAATTTATGTTAAGTGGAAAACCAATAGGAGCATCGGGTTCAGTTGTTGCATGTTCTATGGAAGGAACCAGACCGATTCTTTTGGAAATACAAGCACTGATATGCCATACGAATTTTGGAAATCCTAGACGTACTGCTACAGGAACGGATTATAACCGCGTAAATCTTTTGATGGCAGTTTTAGAAAAGCGTTTAGGAATGCAATTGTCAGAGTGTGATGCTTATGTGAATATTGCGGGTGGTATTCGTATGAATGAGCCTGCGATTGATTTAGGTATTATATTGGCAATTATGTCGAGCAAATTAGATAAGCCAATCGATGAGAAAACCATTTGCTTCGGCGAGGTTGGTCTAAGCGGTGAAGTGCGTGGCGTGAGTATGGCAGAGCAGCGTGTATTAGAAGCCAAAAAACTTGGATTCGAACGGTGCATTTTACCACAGGTATGTAAAGCAGGACTTGTACATAATATTGAGGGCATTACTTTGGTTGGGGTATCAAATGTGAAAGAAGCGTTGGATGCAATAAGGTAATCTT
>JAGBEZ010000032.1 GCA_017936725.1 Agathobacter sp. | reverse complement strand
TACATGGACTCGGTGCCTATGGTAGCGATTACTTGTAATGTAACCTTACCGCTTCTTGGAAAAGACAGTTTCCAGGAAATCGATATCGCAGGTATTACTACTCCAATTACAAAGCACAACTTCATTGTAAAAGATGTAGAAAACTTAGCAGACACCATTCGTAGAGCATTTCAGATTGCTCGAAAAGGACGTCCGGGCCCAGTGCTTGTAGATATTCCAAAGGATGTAACAGCAGCCAAATGTGAATACAAAGCAAAACCAGTGGAATTACCAGCCAGAGTATCTCATACAATAAAGGATGAGGATATTGAAAAAGCACTGTATCGCATTAGCAAAGCAAAGAAACCATTTATTTTTGTAGGTGGCGGTGCAGTTATCTCAGAAGCAAGCGAGGAACTCCGCAAATTCGTGGAATTAGTGGATGCTCCAGTTTGCGACACTTTGATGGGAAAAGGTGCCTTTGATGGCACAGATGACAGATACACAGGAATGCTTGGTATGCATGGAACGAAAACATCGAATCTTGGTGTAAGTGAATGTGATTTACTCATCGCGATTGGTTCGCGTTTTTCCGACCGAGTGCTTGGAAATCCAAAGAAATTCGCTCGTCATGCAAAGATTTTACATATTGATGTTGATCCGGCAGAAATAAATAAAAATATTGTAGCAGATGCAAGCATTATTGGTGATGTCAAAGAAGTACTAAGCCGATTAAATGAAAAATTACCACAGTATCAACATGCAGAATGGATGGAATATATCCAAAAGATGCAGGAAAGATTCCCATTAGCGTACAACAAAGAAGGACTTAGCGGTCCATTTGTTGTTGAAAAGATTTACGAAATGGTACATGGTGATGCCATTATGGTAACTGAAGTAGGACAGCATCAGATGTGGGCAGCCCAGTATTATAAATACAAAAGCCCAAGAAGCCTGATATCTTCTGGTGGTCTTGGAACTATGGGATACGGCCTTGGTGCAGCGATAGGTGCACAGATGGCGAATCCAGATAAGCAGGTTGTAAATATCGCAGGAGACGGTTGTTTCCGTATGAATATGAATGAGCTTGCAACTGCAAGCAGAAATAAACTTCCATTGATTGAAGTGATTATCAACAATCATGTGCTAGGTATGGTTCGTCAGTGGCAGACCCTATTCTACGATCAGCATTATTCTGCAACTATTTTGGATGACGGAGTAGACTTCGTGAAAGTAGCAGAAGCACTTGGCTGTGAAGCAAGACGTGTAACTTCGCAGGAAGAATTTGAAGCGGCTTTTGCAGAAGCTTTGGAATGCAAGAAACCATTCGTGATTGATTGTATTATTGATTCTGACGATAAAGTATGGCCAATGGTAGCACCTGGTGCACCAATAAATGAGGCGTTTGATTCGTCTGACATGTAATTACATACGGGGACACACAAGACGTATCGTCCCCGTATTCTTTTAAAGAAAATGCTTTAATGCGATAACGCGTTAAATGAAAAAAGATTTCCAATTTTATTAAAACATATAATAAGAAAAATTAAGGAGGTAGTTGGAAATGAGTAGAGTGTATAATTTCTCGGCAGGACCTGCAGTTTTACCAGAAGAGGTACTTCGTGAAGCGGCAGAAGAAATGATGGATTACAGAGGATGCGGAATGTCGGTAATGGAGATGAGTCACCGCTCGAAAGTTTTCGATGATATCATCAAAGAGGCAGAAGCAGATTTAAGAGACCTTATGAATATTCCAGATAATTATAAGGTATTATTCTTACAGGGTGGTGCTTCTCAGCAGTTTGCAGCAGTTCCTATGAACCTGATGAAAAACAAAAAAGCAGGTTACATTATCACAGGTCAGTGGGCTAAGAAAGCCTTTGCAGAAGCAAAGCTCTATGGTGAAGCAGTCGAGCTTGCATCGTCCGCTGACAAGACATTTTCCTATATTCCAGATTGCAGTGATTTACCAATCACAGAGGATATGGACTATGTGTACATATGTGAAAACAATACCATTTATGGTACCAAGTTTAAAGAACTTCCAAATACAAAGGGTGTAGATTTGGTAGCAGACGTAAGTTCATGCTTCTTGTCTGAACCAGTAGATGTAAGCAAATATGCGATTATCTATGGCGGCGTTCAGAAAAACGTAGGACCAGCAGGTGTAGTAATCGCTATTATCCGTGAAGATTTAATCACAGATGATGTCTTACCTGGCACACCTACAATGCTTAAGTACAAGACACAGGCAGACAACAATTCGCTTTACAATACACCACCATGCTACGGCATTTATATTTGTGGCAAAGTCTTCAAATGGATTAAAAACATGGGCGGCCTTGAAGTGATGAAACAGAAAAACGAAGAAAAGGCAAAAATCCTTTATGATTTCTTAGATCAGAGCGAAATGTTCAAAGGTACTGTAGCAAAAGAAGACCGTTCGCTTATGAATGTTCCATTCGTAACAGGTGACGCTGACCTTGATGCGAAGTTTGTAAAAGAAGCAAAAGCAGCAGGTTTTGAAAACTTAAAAGGACATCGTTCTGTAGGTGGTATGCGTGCATCAATCTACAATGCTATGCCTAAAGAAGGTGTAGAAAAATTAGTAGAATTCATGAAAGAATTTGAGGAGGCGAACAAATAATGTTTCAATATACATGCTTAAATCCTATCGCAAATGTAGGTTTAAATTTATTTTCAGCAGATTATGCAAAAGTAGATGATATCAAAGACGCAGATGCAGCATTAGTAAGAAGTGCATCTGTGCATGACTTAGAACTTGGCGACAAAGTAGTAGCAATTGCTCGTGCTGGTGCCGGTGTTAATAATATTCCATTAGACAAATGCGCAGAACAGGGTATCGTCGTATTTAACACTCCAGGCGCAAATGCCAATGGCGTAAAAGAACTTGTGCTTGCAGCGATGCTTTACGCATCTCGTGACTTAGTTGGTGGTATTGAATGGGTACAGAATAACAAAGATGATGCCAATATCGCTAAAACAGCAGAAAAAGAAAAGAAAAACTTCGCTGGTACAGAAATTTCTGGTAAAAAACTCGGTGTTATCGGCTTAGGTGCTATCGGCGTATTAGTTGCTAATGCGGCTACAAATCTTGGTATGGAAGTATACGGATATGACCCATACATTTCTGTAAACGCAGCTTGGAGTTTATCTGGTATGGTAAAACATATCAGCAATATCGATGACATTTACAGAGAATGTGATTTTATTTCGATTCATGTACCACTTTTGGATTCTACAAAGAAGATGGTAAGTGCAGATGCGATTGCAAAGATGAAACCAAACGCAATTGTTTTAAACTTTGCGAGAGATTTACTTGTAGATGAAGAAGCAATGGTAGCAGCATTAGAAGAAGGAAGAGTAAAACAGTACGTGACAGACTTTGCCAACCCAACCGTAGCAGGCAAGAAGGGCTGTATCGTAACTCCTCACCTTGGTGCATCTACCGCAGAATCTGAAGATAACTGTGCCATTATGGCAGTTCGCGAACTTCGTGATTATTTAGAAAACGGTAACATCGTTCATTCTGTAAACTTCCCAGATTGTAGCATGGGTGCATGTACAACCGAAGGACGTATTGCAATCTTACATAAGAATGTAAAAGGTATGATCGGTCAATATACTTCTGTATTGGGTGCAGCAGATGTCAACGTATCAGACATGACCAATAAAGGTAAGGGAGATTATGCATATTCACTTATTGACGTAG
>JAGBEZ010000003.1 GCA_017936725.1 Agathobacter sp. | reverse complement strand
CCCAGATGAGACCTTGCAGATTGCACAGGATTTGTATGAAAAGAAGTTGACGACCTATCCAAGAACCGATGCGAGAGTATTGTCTACTGCGGTTGCAAAAGAAATCTATAAAAATTTGAATAAATTAAAAGGATATGAGGAAATGGCTCCATATGTAGAGCATATTTTGCAGACCAAAACACATACTTGGATTGCAAAGACCGCGTATGTGGATGATAGCAAGGTCACCGACCACTATGCCATTATCCCAACTGGACAGCTTACCGAGTTAAATAAGTTAGACTCGTTGCAGAGAAGCGTATTTGAACTTATTTGCCGTCGTTTCCTTAGCATATTTTATCCAGCGGCAGAGTATCAGAATGTAAAACTGACGGTAGGTGTAGAAAAAGAAGAGTTCTTTGCATCAGCAAAAGTGCTTAAAGTGCCTGGCTACCTGGAAGTAGCAGGACTTCCTAAGAAGAAAACAACCGTTAATGCAGAAGATATCGAAAACCCAGATGGCAACCCATTCGGCGATGATGAAGAAGGCAAAACAGCCGACCCACAGGTGCTTTTGGCACTTGCGGACCGCCTACATGTGGGTGATACAGTCGAAGTAGGAGGGTATGCGATTCGTCATGGCAAGACCTCCCCACCAAAGCGTTACACTTCTGGTTCTATGGTCCTTGCTATGGAAAATGCAGGTCAGCTGATCGAGGTCGAAGAACTTCGAGAGCAGATTAAAGGCTGTGGGATTGGAACCTCTGCGACACGTGCAGAAATTATCAAGAAGCTGGTTCGCATTGGATATTTGAATTTAAATAAAAAGACACAGATACTGACACCAGAAAATCTTGGCGAGATGGTATATGAGGTCGTAAACCTCACTGTGCCAGCACTTCTTAACCCACAGATGTCAGCATCTTGGGAGAAGGGCTTGGATGGTATCACGCGAGGAACTGTGGATTTCTGGGAGTATCGAACCAAACTCGAAGACTTTATCCGTAGGGAAACCCTAAAGATGATTGATCAGAATCTTCGCCAGGAGCTTGCGGAGCGTGTTAGCGAATTTGCAGGCAAAAATGCAAGAGGAATAGGCGTACGTAAGAAAATCGGCGTAAAATGTCCGATTTGTGAGGGCGAACTTGTAACTACGCCATTTGGTTACGGATGCACCAATTACAAGCAGGATAAATCTGGCTGCAACTTTAATATCGGCGAAATCGCTGGTGTTACACTGGCAGAAGAACAGGTAAAGGCGCTTTTGGAAGAGGGGCATACCGAAACGATTCGAGGCTTTAAATCCAAAGCAGGCAAGAAATTTAATGCCGCATTGAAATATGAAAAAACAGAAGATGGAAAAGTCAATATCAGCTTTGACTTTGCAGACGTAGAGCCAGAAGTATTACCGGACGTGAAATGTCCAGCTTGTGGCGGTCAGCTCGTAAAGAAATCTTTTGGCTATGGTTGTGCAAACTATAGCCCAGAGGATGAAAACAGTTGTCGTTTTGCCATTGGAACAATTGCTGGGAAGACTCTTTCTGCGGCAAGCGTAAAACAGCTTTTAACAGAAGGCAAAACGGAGACCATCCGAGGATTCAAATCAAAAACAGGTAAAAAATTCGATGCTTGTCTGATTTTAGAAAAAGATGAAACAGGAAAACCTGTCGTAAATTTCGACTTCGAGCATGTGGAAGCAAAGAAGGTCAAGGACGTATCCTGCCCACTCTGTGGTGGAGATATTATCGTAAATTCCTGGGGATATGGATGCTCGAATTATGACAGAGAGAAGGAAGACAGTTGTCGTTTCTCCATAGGAAAATTGGCAGAAAAATCCCTTACCGAATCAAATGTCAGAGAACTTCTTACCGATGGCATCACAGGTACCATCCGTGGCTTTAAGTCCAAGACTGGCAAGAAATTTGACGCAAGAGTTGCTTTATCCAAAGATAAAGAGGGCAAAGTAACTGGAATCAAATTCGATTTCAACGACCTAGAACCAGTCAAAGTAAAAGACGTCGTTTGTCCACTTTGTAAGGGAGACATTATCGTCACACCATTTGGATACGGCTGTTCAAATTTCAAAAAAGATGACCCTGAGCATAGCTGTCGCTTTATGATAGGCAAGATAGCTTCTGTAAAACTTAAAGAAGCACACGTAAAACAACTCCTTACCATAGGAAAAACAGAAGTCATCGAAGGCTTTGTAGCACGAACAGGTATGAAATTTGATGCACCATTAAAACTCACGGAGGACGGACAGGTCACCTTTGACTTCCCAGAAAAGCCAAAGCCAGTCGAGACGAATGTATCTTGTCCAAAGTGTCAAAAGAAGATGCTGAAAGGACAGTGGCAGTATGAATGTGAATGTGGCTTCAAACTTTGGCATACGGTAGCAAAAGTAGAACTGCCAGAGGAAATCATTATCGAACTTCTTACTACTGGAAAAACCAAGAAAAAGGTCATTGGATTTACTTCAAAAGCAGGAAATGTATTTGATACTTGTTTGAAGTATGAAGACGATACCATCAAGTTTGACTTTGACAATCCAGGTGAATCGGATCTAGAGGAAGAACAAAAACGTGATACGCAGGTAGATTTTAATAATCCAGATTCGATGATGATAGAATTACCACCGATGCCAGAGGAAGAAGGAAATGTCTAAGAAAAGAAAGGTTATAACGTATGGAAAACGCAAAAATTTGTAACAACTACACCCTTGATGAAACAATCGCAAAAGATTACCTTGCGCAATTTACCTATCCATGGGAAGCGTTAAAGGGAATCAGCGACTATATCAAGGAGCTTGGACCTACCTTAGATAAAGAAATTTTCGAAGAACGCGGCGAAAATATATGGGTAGCTAAATCAGCAAAGGTAGCACCTACTGCTTGTTTGAATGGCCCACTAATCATTGATGAAGATGCTGAAATCCGACACTGCGCATTTATCCGTGGCAGTGCCATCATCGGAAAGCATTCCGTAGTTGGAAACTCTACCGAAATCAAAAATGACATTATTTTCAATAACGTACAGGTGCCACATTATAACTACGTAGGTGACTCAATTCTCGGATATAAATCTCATATGGGAGCCGGCTCAATCACATCAAATGTGAAGTCCGACAAGACACTCGTAGTCGTAAAAGACTGCTATGATACAAACGAAGAGATAGAGACCGGACTTAAGAAATTCGGTGCAATGCTCGGTGACTATGTA
The DNA here is from genome assembly GCA_017936725.1 of Agathobacter sp. The sequence continues at coordinate 1,263 of JAGBEZ010000003.1, read as the reverse complement.
GAAGTAGGGTGCAATTCTGTACTAAATCCTGGTACTGTTATCGGAAAAAACAGCAACATTTATCCTACCTCATGCGTTCGCGGTGTAGTTCCAGCGAACCATATCTTTAAAGATAAGAATAACGTGGTAAAAAAGCGATAAGCTATCCTTTTTCATATTTTATCGGATTTTTATACTTTTTACTAAGTTTCGTGCAGAAATTTATAAAAATTCGTCAAGATTTAACTTTACTTATTTGCGAAAATATGCGACAATATCACGGGTATGTTAATTTACTAACAAAGTAAATAAAATATAAAAAGCGTAATGCGCGAAAGGAGTCCTACTATGATTTACACAAAGGAAGTAGAAAACATGTGTCCTGTAGCTAAGGGCGCAAAACACGAACCAGCTCCTATTCCACAGGAAGGAAAATGGGTTCACTCTAAAAAAATCGAAGATATCTCAGGCTTTACACACGGTATTGGCTGGTGTGCACCACAGCAGGGTGCTTGTAAGCTTACCCTTAACGTAAAAGAAGGTATCATTGAAGAAGCTTTAGTAGAAACAATCGGATGTTCTGGTATGACACATTCAGCAGCTATGGCAGCTGAAATTCTTCAGGGCAAAACAATCCTTGAAGCTTTAAATACAGACTTAGTATGTGATGCTATCAACACAGCTATGAGAGAATTATTCTTACAGATCGTTTACGGACGTACACAGTCTGCATTCTCTGATGACGGTCTTGCAATCGGTGCTGGTCTTGAAGACTTAGGAAAAGGTCTTCGTTCACAGGTTGGTACTATGTACGCAACAAAAGCAAAAGGTGTTCGTTACCTTGAAATGGCAGAAGGCTATGTAACAGGTATCGCACTTGACGAAAACGACGAAGTAATCGGATACCAGTTCGTTTCTCTCGGAAAAATGACTGACTTCATCAAAAAAGGTGATGACCCTAATACAGCTTGGGAAAAAGCAAAAGGACAGTATGGTCGTGTAGCTGATGCTGCTAGAATTATCGACCCACGTCATGAGTAATACATAGAAGGGAGATAAAGAACAATGGCATTATTTGAATCTTATGAAAGAAGAATTCCACAGATTAACGCTGTGTTAAATAGTTATGGTATCAGCTCTATCGAAGAAGCTGAAAAAATTACAAAAGATGCTGGACTTGACGTTTACGGACAGATCAAAGCTATCCAGCCAATTTGTTTCGAAAACGCTTGCTGGGCTTACATCGTAGGTGCTGCAATCGCAATCAAAAAAGACTGTAGACGT
>JAGBEZ010000031.1 GCA_017936725.1 Agathobacter sp. | reverse complement strand
GAGAAAACGGCGGATCGTGTGGATACGAATCCAGAGGAGATGGTCGATGTGGAGTCCGTGTTGGAAACGGCGAAGGCCTGGAAAGAGAAGGGAATCTTAGAATTGGTGTTGGAGGATACCAGCCAGATATCCAAACAGCAGCAGGATTTTCGAGATGGCTTACTTTTGCGGGAATTAGAAATCGGTAACTATGAGAAAACGCAGGAAATCAACTGGAAAGACCGTATATTGTTACAGCAGTATTTGGTCCTTTATATGTCAAATTTTAGGGAAGCAAAAGCAGAGCGGGCATTATCTTATGAACTGGAATATCTGATTGCTCAAAAAAACACGGATGTAGAAAACTTAAAGATAGTGGCGGCCAAGTTACTAGCCATTCGTGAGGCTGCGAATTTTCTGTTTTTGATTTCAAATCCAGAAAAAATGGCAAAAGCAGAGGAAGTGGCGCTTTTGTTTGTAGGTGCAAGTGCAAATCCGGTTTTGATACAAGTAGTAAAAATTGCTTTGCTCACAGCATGGGCATTGGCAGAAAGTATTTTGGATGTGCGTGCGATTCTGGCAGGCAAAAAAATCGCATTATTAAAAAGCGAAGAAGCCTGGACGGTAGAATTGGAACAGATTGGCGCGTTAGCAGAAGGGTTTGCGATGGCAAAAGACAATCCTCAAGGACTTTCCTATGAACAATATTTGGGTATCTTGGTATTCTTCGAAAAAGAAGAGACGCTTGGAATGCGTGCAATGAATTTACAGGAAGCGACGATAAGAAAAAATTATCAGGAGGATTCCTTTCGAATGGATGGTCTTGTTACGCAGGCAGAGGTAAGTATTTCCTATTCCTATCAGGCGGTTTTTCCATTTTTGCGTGTAATTGATGCGCAGGAGAGATGGGAGTATAAGGTTTTGGCAAATGCAAATTATGGATATTACTAGAAAGGCAGGTATAAAAGGATGTCTCTTTGGACTTTTATTAGATTCCTACAAATGATTCGTTCTCCCCATAGACGCGAGCATAAAATACCAAACAATATCCAAAGGGCATCCTTTTGTATCTGCCAAAAGGCTTCTTATACGATAGAGGCCGCTGTGGTGATACCACTTATTGCAGGATATCTGGTGATGTTTTTGTTTTTCTTTTCTATTTTGGAGATCCAATGTGAAATAGACGAAGCGCTTATGTATGCGGGAAGGAAAACTGCGGTGTTGAGTAGTGTTGTCGATTCGAAGGAAGAACTCTTTCTCTCTGCAGAGGCACATTTACTTTATATCTTAAAGGATAATCCAAAAATAGAAAGGAGTATCAAACATGGACACTTTGGAATTTCTTTGCTTCGGTCAGAATTTGAAGGAGAAGATGTCGTTTTAAGGGCAGATTATATTGTGAAATTTCCCATTTCTTTTTTAGAAATCGGAGAAATAGAACTGTCCAGTCAAAATCGTTTTCGTAAATGGACTGGTGACAGGCAAGAGAATGAAGAGAATGGATATGTATATATTTCTGCAGATGGAGAGGTATATCATGCGAGCTTATCTTGTCGAGTGCTTGATTTGTCGGTAAAAGAAACATCGCTGGATTTGATTTCTTCTTTGCGAGGAAAAGATGGACAAAAATATTACGAATGTAACAGATGCAAGTGGGAGGATAAAGAAAAAGAAAGGGTTTATTATACGGATTATGGAGTGCTCTATCATAAAGACATTGCTTGTAGTGCATTAAAGAGAATGGTAGAAAAAGTAAAGGTTGAAGAGATAGGAGAACGTCGTCCGTGTAGTTTTTGTTTGGAAGGATGAAAGAAATCGTATTAGGCATTTGGTTAGGAATACAGGGTGGACTGGACTTAAAATACAAGGAAATTCCGCTGTGGTTAGCAATCTTTGGAGGAGTGGTAGGAATGGTATTTTGTATCTTAGAGAGGCGAACACTAGGAGATGTGGTGCTTTCCTGTCTGCCAGGAGTCATCGCACTCATTTTTTCAAAATTGACAAAAGAAGTTATGGGATATGGAGATGGAATCGTTTTTCTCGTGATGGGTATCTATTTATCACTAGAGCGATTGCTTGCAATAGGAATGTTGGCTTTTCTGATAGCTGGTGTTGCTGCGCTTGTTTTGCTCGTGATTTTCCGAAAGAAAGGAAATTATCGAATCCCATTTCTTCCATTTTTATGTATTGCTTATGGAATTGAATATTGGATAGCAAAAGGAGGGATATAGGATGAAAGGAAGTTTTACCGTAGAGGCTGCGATATATATTCCAATGATTTTGCTACTGCTATTTCAAAGTTTGGACGTGGCGATTGATTTTTGGCAGGAGAGTAAACAGCGGGAGGTTTGTGAAAAGCTACAGAGCTTGGATATCGTAAATGAGTTTTATGGATATCAAATTTTGGATGAAGCGAGGAAGGAGATACGAGATGATTAACAGAGAGATTACATATGAGAGAGATGTAAATAAGAGTTATATGAAAATTCCAGCCGTTCTAGAAAGCTGTTTGGATGAAAAGCTAATGTTTCGAAGGTCATATCAAGGGATTTTGCCTATGGAAAAATGCTATGTAAATGGCAGAGGACAGTATTGGTACAATATTTCTGGGAAGCAGGCGTTGGATGCTTACTGCCGTGTGAATGCCATTAACCAGAAATTTTTTGAAACATTGATACTTCGAATCTGCAGTCAGTTGGAGATTTTAGAATGGAATTTGATGGATACGGGCTG
>JAGBEZ010000030.1 GCA_017936725.1 Agathobacter sp. | reverse complement strand
AGGCAGTAAGTATAGTCTTAGCGAAGTGCAGGGTATGGGTGGACGTGCGATTATGGTGTATTCGCCAATGGATATTTTTGCGTTAGCGGAAAAAGAACCAGACACCACATTTGTGTTTGCAGCATTAGGATTTGAAACCACAACTCCAGTATACGCACTTTTGTTAGAAGAAGTTATCGAAAGAAAGATTGAAAATGTAAGACTATTGACGGCCTTAAAAACAATGCCAGGCGTTATCGCGTACTTGTGTGAAAATGGTGCATCGATTCAGGGATATCTGGCACCAGGACATGTGGCAGCGGTGACAGGAAGTGATTTGTTTCAACCGCTTGCGGAAAAATATCAGATTCCATTTGCGGTATCTGGATTTGAAGGCGAAGAGATTTTGGAGGCGCTTTGTGGAATTGTGCAGGCGTACCAAAAAGGAATATCGGATGAAGCAGAAACTAGTCCAGCGCAGGTAATGAACTTCTATCCAACTATCGTTTCTGCTGCAGGAAATACACGAGCACAGGAACTCGTTGCGAAATATTTTCAAGCAACAGATGCGGCATGGAGAGGCATGGGAATCGTGCCAGGGACGGGTATGGAACTTCGTCCAGAATATGAAAAATACGATGCAGGCAGCAAGGCGTTGGTAGAAGATAACAAACGAAACAAGGCATGTTGTTGTGACCAGATTCTCATGGGAAAAATGCAGCCACAGCTGTGTCCGCTTTTTGGAAAAGTGTGTAAACCTTTGACACCACAGGGGGCATGTATGGTTTCGGAGGAAGGCAGTTGTCACTCAGCATTTGCATCGTTTTAGGAGGAAAATATGGAAGAAAGAATCAGCATGGTACATGGTAGTGGCGGTGCAGCCACAAGTGAGCTTATCGGCTCTATTTTTGCAAAGGAATTTGCAAGTACCACTTTAGATAAAATGGAAGATAGTGCAGTTGTAGAAGGTGCAGGCAGAATTGCTATGACAACCGATAGTTTTGTGGTAACACCAGTTAGTTATCCAGGTGGAGATATCGGACGTCTGTGCATCTGCGGTACGGTAAACGATTTGTTGATGCGAGGAGCAAAGCCAAAGTACATTACCTGTGGATTTATTTTGCAGGAAGGCCTTGCAGTTTCTAAACTTCAGGAAGTAGTGCATTCTATGGCAGAATGCGCACGCGAAGCAGGCGTGGAAATCGTAGCCGGTGATACAAAGGTGGTAAACGGAAACGGCGAACTTTATATCAATACAGCGGGGGTAGGATTTGTCCCAGAAGACAGAGAGGTTTCCGCAGAACGTGTCTGTGTTGGAGATGCGGTTATCGTATCGGGAAATCTTGGTGATCATCATGCGGCTATCCTTGGAACGCGTATGGGAATCGTAAATGAAATCGAAAGCGATAACGCACCACTGGGCGAAATCGTGGAAAGTTTGTTTGCGGCAAATGTTGATGTGCATACGATGCGTGATATTACCCGTGGCGGACTTGCGACGGTATTAAAAGAACTTGCGAAAACTTCCAATACAACTATCGAATTGGAGGAAGAAAAACTTCCTGTGACACCACAGGTAAAAGACTTCTGTGGTCTGTTAGGTCTTGACCCACTTTATATGGGCAACGAAGGAAAACTTGTCGCTTTAGTGCCTGCAGCACAAGCTGAGCAAGCATTAGAAGCGATTCGTGGAGCAAAATACGGACAGGATGCTTGTATCGTTGGTTATGTCAACGACAAAGCACCAGGCAAGCTTCATCTTAGAACTCGAATTGGCGGGCTTCGCAACTTGGAGATTTTACAGGGAGAAGGATTGCCAAGAATCTGTTAAAACTATTAAGAAAAGTAAAACGCATTTAGATAGACGATGCATGCTTGCATGCGTAAGTATATCTAGATGCGTTTTTATTTGGCGATTAGCCAAACAGCGAGTGAGGTAAAGGTGCGAAGCACCGAGTCACGAGCTGCTTTTCTTAACAGTTTTATGCTACAAACAAATGGATAAAATATGGATAAATGGATACTATTTGGAAAACAAATGGTTGACATATGGCACCTCGATTCTTATAATGTAAGAAAAGGAGGTGCTTTTTATGACAATCAAGCAAATGAACGAGAGAAGAAAAGAATTGGGTTACTCATACGAGCGTGTAGCAGAATTGTCAGGGGTTCCAGTAGGTACTGTGCAGAAGGTACTGGGCGGGATTACGAAGACACCGCGTTATGAGACCTTAAAAGCATTAGAGAGAGTATTGAAATTATATGATGATTGGGATGATGCCTTTGATTGGTCTGCCGCAACAGGAGTATGTGAACCGATGGCACCATATGGAGCAGTAAAGCCAAGAAACTATAGCATCAGTGAATTCTACGAACTTCCTTTAGAAGAAAGATGCGAATTGATTGATGGTGCTATATATAAACTTGTTGCGCCGTCTCCTATCCATCAGATGCTTTGCACACAGATTACGAATATATTGTTTAATTACGTTAGAGAGAAAAAGGGAAAATGCCTTGTTTTTGTGGGAGGACCGAGCACAGAGATTGATGGTCCGGAAGAAAAGGGAGGCAACACAGTTGTCATTCCAGATGTGACTGTTTTGTGCGATAGAGACAAACTCGCACGTAGAAGCATCGAAGGTGCACCGGACCTTGTGGTAGAGGTACTGTCTCCATCTACGAAGAAAAAAGATAAAACTTTGAAATTACAGAAGTATTTAAATGCTGGCGTGCGCGAGTATTGGATTGTAGATCCAAGGAAGAAAAGCATCGTAGTTTATGCACAGGACGAGGCGGATGATTATGATATTTTTCTTTATACTTTTGAGAATGAAGTGCCTGTTCGCATCTTCAATGAAGAATGCAAAATTGACTTCAAAGAAATCTATGACTGCATTGCTTTCATGTATGAAAAATAAACCCAGGTTGTGTGCAATCATACTTTGACTTATAGGTTATATTAGTGTAGAATTATAGAAGTATTAATATGCATAAATGGAGGTTTATCCTATCCACACGGAATGAAAAGGATTTATCTAAATAGAAATTTGGAAAGGTAAATAGATATGAAAATTCTTATCAAAAATGGACGCGTATTAAATCCAGCAACCAATATGGATGAAATTGCAGATGTTTTCATAGAAAATGATAAAGTGGTCGCTATAGGAGCAGCACTTGAGAAGAAAGCAGACAAGGTTATCGATGCGACAGGTAAATTCATTATGCCAGGCTATATTGATTTACATGTACATTTTCGTGACCCAGGTCTTACACATAAAGAGGATATTTTCACAGGCATGGCGGCTGCGGCACATGGCGGATATACATCCGTATTTGCTATGCCAAATACAAAGCCAGTAGCAGATCATGCTGAGGTTATCACATATGTGCACGACAAAGCAAAAGAAGGAAATTGCATCAATGTATATCAGGTAGGTGCGATTACCATAGGACAGGCAGGTGCAGAGCTTTCCGATATTCGTGGTATGGTAGAGGCTGGTTGCCCAGCACTTAGTGAAGACGGGAAATCTGTTATGAATGCAAACCTTTATCGAGATGCGATGAAAATTGCAGCAGAGTTAGACGTTCCGATTTTAGCGCATTGTGAAGATATCACCATGGTAAACGGCGGTTGTGTAAATGCTGACGCAAAGACAAAGGAAATGGGACTTCCGGGAATTACGAATTCAGTAGAAGATGTTATCGTAGCCCGCGATATTTTAATTGCAAAAGAAACTGGAGCAAGACTTCATCTTTGCCATTGCTCTACGGCCGATTCCGTGAAGATGGTAAAAGCCGCAAAAGAGGAAGGACTTCCAGTGTCCGCAGAGGTTTGCCCACATCACTTTGTTTTGACATCCGATGACATCACAGATGCAGCAAATACGGATTATAAGATGAACCCACCGCTTCGTACGCGCGAAGATGTAGATGCTTTGAAGCAGGGATTAAAGGACGGTATCATGGAAGTGATTTCTACTGACCATGCACCACATACTGCAGAAGAGAAAAATACCATTATGCAGAAAGCCCCATTCGGTATCGTAGGTTTGGAAACAGCAGCATGTTTGACCTATTCCGAACTTGTGCTTGGAGGTGTTTTCACACCAATGCAGATGGCAGCAGCTATGAGTTATCATCCAGCAAAAGTGATGAAAATGGATAAAGGCGATATTCAGCCAGGTAAGGTTGCTGACGTAGT
>JAGBEZ010000029.1 GCA_017936725.1 Agathobacter sp. | reverse complement strand
TGTGGCTTTGTTTCGTGGCAGGATCATAGTAGGTCACATAGCTTGCGGAATATCCTGTTAACAAAATCGCCTGGTTCGCACCGGTCCTTGCAAGGACTGGAGTTCCCTGATCGATAAAGTATAAAAGGTCATCCATCGTACACTCTTTTAGTTCCAATACCGAACTATCTTTTAATGCACTCTTCATAATCTGCAACGGTGTTTGACCTGCTGCTATAAAGTCACTTACGTTAATTCCCGCTTCTTCTTTCATTAATAAAACACTTACGGCCTTCCCCATTGTGCTAGCGTTTTTGTCCGCTTCGTTTATCACTAAATTTTTTATTTCTGCCTGTGAGTTGTTTCTTGCACGTTTAAAGATATACTTTAAATTAGAATCTACTACAACGCCATAGTTTTCGTTTGCACAGCGTACTGCCGCACCTGCATCCTGTGTCGCTAAAAGTACCTTTCCTCTGGCATATACATAGAAGTATCCCTCTGTTTGTACATCCAGCTTCACGGTTCTATCCTGTTCTAGCAGGATATGTTTCGGTGAAATTCTCTGAACCGCATTGGTCTTTTTGATTTCTTTCATGTTAATCGCCACTTGCGTTTGTTTTAAATCTGTAACTGACTTTTTCAGCTTCACTCCATTTGTTGGTTCTGATTCTCGATTCATAATTGTATCTTCACCAACTACTTGATACTTTCCGCCACTTTCTGCAATTAATTCTATATAAATATTTTTATTTTCTACGCTAACAGTGCCTATTTTGCCTGTGTTTGGCAAATAGCTCTTTATCACTTCACGTTTGTCCTCTGTTGCATTTAGGATTTCCACCTTGCTCATTGGAAATACTAAGTCTCCCAATGCATCCGTTCGCACATCTGCTATATTTGCTATGCCATATACAAAGTCTTCTTCTATAAATGCGATTGGTACTACATAGGTACCTTCCTCTGATGACACCTCATACGTATTTCCACTCTTTAAATCTTCCAGATAAATCTTTGTACTAGAATAGATTGCTTCTGGCTCTACCCAAGCCAGATAACGCCCACTTTGGGAAACGGTATAACACGCTGTCGTATTGCTTTCTACCAATGTAGAAACCATAAAGGAATTCATATCTATCTTATACACGTTGTCGTTTAGCATAAGATACAGCATCTTTTGTTCGTTTACGTACATGAGCTCACCTAGTTCAGCACGTAAAACTTCGTAGGACTTGTTGGTAGGAATAAATAACTCTTCCTCTACTGTATGTGAGATACCATCATAATGATATACTGCCACACCGACCTGCCCTTCGTGTTCGCCGCGGTTCATGTAGCCCGAAACAACAAATGCTATACTGCCAGCTTCATCCACTCGTATAATGTCAATATCGTGCTGATTCCAGTTTTCACGTGCATCAATTCCTTCTGCCTCGCGGAAACTAAATACTTTTGTAATAGAATGGTTTGCACGATTATAGCTTAATAATTCACCTTCCTGTACAAAGGAAATACAGTTGCCCGAATCATCTGCTAAATACTCCACATTATTGTCACGAATGCCCAAAAGGATACCTGTGGTTCCCAAAAGGAAATTATTTTCATCTCTAAAAATCTGATTCATTCGGCGTTCGAAATTTAACACATAGGTACGTGTCGGCGTATAGCGAAGACGATAATACTCTTCTACATTATAATATTCTACCTCATCATCTTCATTTACATTTGTCATAACGTAATTTAACGTAATCACATTGTAAGAACTATTAATCTCCTTAAAAGAAGCAACTGGCTGCGTCAGTTTTACTCCTGTAAAATCGCCCCAGGTAATCTGTCCTAAGGTACATGACAAATCCACATAACTTAAATTGGTCGCATCTCCCGTCGCTGGATCCATATAAGTTGGAATAAACGTATCCGCGTCTTCTCGGAACGTATAATCGTGGAAGGTCAGGGCAAAATCCAGACTTTCTACTGCATTACAATCCAGTGCCCGCACGATGCGTGTATAGTAGTATACCTCTTTTTTTCCCATGGAAAGAACGATTTCCATATTATATTCCTGATTGTCTTCAAATAGACTAGGAAGGCTGATATTACATTCCACCTTATCCTGTGTGACTGTAATATCAGCATTCTCTTCTTCTACCAATAATCGTTCTCCATCCATGCTGCGGATTTTATAAGATAGATGGTCTACCTGATTTCCATACGTCATTACCTCTAGTTGAAGTTCACGTTTTTCACCAATTGGCATCAGTCCATCTCGCATCGATAGCATATCCATTTGCTGCACATATCCGTGTAGTTCATTGATTGTCTTCCCCTCATACACAAACTGTACCACTGGAAGACTCGCCTCTGCCATCATCGTAGTAGAATCCTTATTCACTTTGTTCGTCAGCATACTAAACACAATTGTGGAAACCAAAAAAATCAAAATCAGCACAATTGGTTTTACGTTTCTTTTATTCATCTATTTCACCTTACGTAACTAAAGTATTTCGAATGGTTTTACCACCAACGGCTACATCTACGATGTCTGCATCTTCTGCGATACATCTCATCATGGAACAAAATACCGATAAGACTGCGAAGCCATCTGTGCTCCCTATCCCTGCCATACTGCTGCATCGTCAAAGGCGGATTCTGTCTTAAGAATTCCTCCAACAGGCTCTGTGCCTCACGCTCTAACATGTAACGATCTGGATTCTCATCATACATGCGGCTTCCTTCATACTCCATCTCATCACAGCGACGCTCTACCATCTGCTGCAGCTGTAATACCTCTCTTGGGTACAGCTCCTTCATTCGTTCCATGTCCTTTTCATATTCCATTTCTGTCAGATACAAATTCTGCATCGGATAAGTCATATAAAAAGGCATTTTTTGAAATAAATCATCTCTATATTCCATGTTTTCTCCATATCTATTATTCGATTGTTTCTCGATATAGAATATGAAGATTCTGAATACAATGTGCTAAAAACTTATAATGGAATGATAGGCAAATCTGCTAAAAGAAGCCAAAATCCTAGCATCATAAAAATCATTCCAAAAATTGCGCGAACGCTTAAGCGCTCTCTCATAAATACGCAGCCTAATACAACTGCTGCCACTAAATCAAATCGCTCCACCATTTCTACTGTCGCGCTGATGCCAAGTGCATAAGCTTTGTGGAAACAATACCACGCGCCACCCATAACTGCACCAGATGCGCACAGATAAATTCCATCTAAAAATGACATAGAACGAAGGCCTTTATACCCTTTCGTGGCAAACACGACAAGCCAAACCAAAATAAGTGCAATTCCATAGCGAACCAATCGTTCAAAGGACGTATTTACTCCGCTGATTCCGATTCTATCTAAAACTACTGTCACTGTGGTAAGTGCCATTGCTCCGAAGGCATATCCAAGCCAGGCACCTGTTTTCCCACCTTTGCCAGAACCCTTTAATCCCATCATCAAGGTTCCTGCAGTAAAAATCACCAAAATAATAATTTTATTCCAGTTTACACCGTCATGAAAAAGGAAAATGCCTACCAGCATGTTTAAAACGATGCTTCCTTCTACAATAGGTACAACTTTTACCACTTCACCTAGCTGCAATGCTCTTAAAAGACAAACCCATACAAGGCCTGTGGCAATTCCTGAAAACAGCAGGTAAAGAAATGAGCGTGAGCCAATCGCAGAAAGCTGCATTCCTGAACCCGTCAGGTTTACCATAAACCATGCCCCTAAGAATAAAAAGGTACCTCTAAGAGCTGCTGCCAAATGAGAATTGGATTTGCGCATTCCAGCCTTGGCAAACACGAAAGATGCACCCGCAAGCACCGCTCCCAAAATCGCATAAAGTAACCAATTCATTTATTTTTCCTCAACTTTTGTTATTCTTCTACTATTTTCGCATAATCCGCGCTTACGTAGCCCGTCTTTCCGTTGTAAGATACTTTATACCAGCCATCGAGTGTTTCTAACACTTCTAACTCTACGCCTGAATTGATACCTTCTAAGGTTCTACAGTTTGTATTTGGTTCTTCACGTAATCTTATACGCGCGGTTGTTTTTACATAGACTTTCTCTACCACATCCGTATCCTCTTCTGATCCCTGTGGTGTATTGGAACCTTCGTTTGAAGGATCGTCATTTGAAGGATCATCATTTGAAGGATTGTCGTTTGAAGGATCATTCTGTCCTTCCGAATTCTGTGTATCTTTGTCTTCACTATCCTGATTTCCGTTATTTACATCCTGTGTACTCTGTGTGTTCTGGCTGTCTTTATTTCCAGATGATTTTGTAGAATGTGAAACCACTGTTACAATCAATGCAATCAGTACGATTAAAATCAAAGCTGCAATAATTCTAGCAATAATAACATCTTTTCTAAAGTGTTTACTCTTTCTCATCTTTCGTCCCCTTATTCTATCGTAACAATTCGCATCATATTACTTACACCATAATCAAATCCACCCACATGTGGAGAAGGGATTCCTGCGGTAAGTAGTGCGATATCTCCAGTTTCTAAATAGTTCTTTTCTTTTGCAAGTGCAATGGCATTTCCACAAATGGCTTCCGTCGTCTCAAACTGCATAGATTCGTAAGGTCTAACTCCCCAGTAAATCTGCATTCTGCGAAGTGTTCTTGCATTTGGACTTACCGCAAGCACATCCATCTTCGGCTGGAATTTAGAAATAACACGTGCTGTAGCACCTGACCCCGTCGGTACAAGGATACATTTTGCGTCAAGGTTCATTGCGGTCGAAACTGTTGCATAACCAAGTGCACTCGACGTATCTTTCATACGCTGTTTTTCCATCTTGTTTAAGATTTCTTCGTGCTCTAAATGAGATTCGGTATTCTCGCAAATGTGAACCATCATTTTAAGCGCCTCTATTGGGTACTTACCCTGTGCGGTCTCACCCGAAAGCATCACCGCATCCGTACCATCATAAATCGCATTTGCAACGTCTGTTACTTCTGCTCGTGTTGGACGAGGATTACGCATCATAGAGTCTAACATCTGTGTCGCGGTGATAACTGGCTTGTACATTTTCTTACATTTACGAATCATCATTTTCTGAATGTATGGAACCTGCTCTGCTGGAATTTCTACACCGAGGTCACCACGGGCTACCATGATACCATCTGCTACTTCTAATATTTCATCTAAGTTCTCAATACCTTCTGCATTTTCGATTTTTGCAATAACCGGCGTATATGGAGCTCCGCATTCACGAAGTAGCGCTTTGATTTCACGAATACAGTCTGCGTTACGAACAAACGATGCTGCAATAAAATCGATATCTTGTTGTGCTCCAAAACGAATATCTTCTTTATCCTTCTCGGTAATTGCTGGAAGACGAATCGGTACATTTGGAACGTTCACGCCCTTTCTCTGTCCGAGTTCTCCACCATTGATAACCTTACAGATAATATCGTTTCCTTTGATTTCTTCTACTTTTAATTCAATCAAACCATCGTCAATTAAAATCTTACCGCCAACTTCTGCGTCTTCCACCAGTCCTTCGTAGGTGATGCTTACGCGTCTGTTATCGCCTTCGATTTGCTCTGTTGTAAGAACAAAAGTCTCACCTTCTATAAGCTGCACCTTCTGTCCATCCTTTAGTAAGCCCGTACGGATTTCTGGTCCCTTTGTATCTAAAAGAATCGCAATGTGTTTACCTTCTTCCTGTCGAATTTTCTTTAACGCATCCATACGTTCCTTCTGTTCTGCATGATCTCCATGAGAAAAATTAAAACGTGCAATGTCCATTCCTTCCTGCACAAGTTTTCTCATGACATCCAAATCATTGGTATTTGGCCCCATCGTGCATACAATTTTTGTCTTTTTCATGTTTGTCTCACTTTCTAGTTTTTTATTCTATTATGTGCGTTCTGTTTGAAAACACACATGATTTTACGATGACATTTTAAGCCAACGTATATTGTATCACGAAAACATTGAAATGAATAGTATTTTCCTTTGTTTTAAACAAAATTAAACCACCACAAACGAATTTCTCGCTCATGGCGGCTTTTGTTTACTCCCTTAGTATTTGATAAATAAAGGAACAATTTTTTTTGCAATTTGGTAAACTGGTCCTTCTAACACCTTCTGTGCATTCTTTAACTCTTCTCGAATTGCAATTCCCTGTGGGCAGTGCTTCTCACATTTTCCGCAGCCAATACAATTCGATGCAGAGGTTGCATCCTTTCGGAAGGTAGTACTACGCAAATGCTCAAACCAGACGCCCTTCTTTCCTTCGGTGGCTGACGCATTGTAGGAGGCAAATGTACCTGGAATATCTACCTTTGCAGGGCATGGCATACAATAGCCACAGCCGGTACAGCCAACTTTCATCTTCGAATTGATGATTTCCACAATCTGTGCTAGTAATGCGTCATCTTCTTCTGTGAATTCACCGATTTGGCATTCACTTGCAACACGTACATTTTCCTCTAACATTTCCATGGAATTCATTCCAGACAGTACACAGGTAACTTCTGGCTGATTCCACAACCAGCGAAACGCCCACTCTGCAGGCGAATATTTCTTTGGATGCTCTGCAAACAGCTGCTTTGCTTTTTCTGGAAGATTGCTAACCAGTTTTCCACCACGAAGAGGCTCCATAATAATAACAGGAATGCCCTTTGTCGCAGCATGATATAGTCCTTTTCGTCCAGCCTGCGCATGTTCATCTAAATAGTTATATTGAATCTGGCAAAAATCCCAATCGTACGCATCAACCACTTGACAAAAACTCTCTGAATTTCCATGATACGAAAATCCAATCTGACGAATCGCACCGCTTTCCTTTTTGGATTTTATCCAATCTAGAATACCCATATCGACAAGTTTTTCCCATGTCTTTACATCATTTAACATATGCATGAGATAATAATCGATGTAGTCTGTGCGAAGTCGACTAAGTTCTTCCTGAAAACATTTCTCAATGGCTTCCATGGAGTTCATAAGATAGTGTGGCAACTTCGTCGCAATGTTGATTTTTTCTCGGATACCATTCTTTTCGAAAATTTTTCCTAACGCGGCTTCACTACCGCCATAGATATAGGCGGTGTCATAATAATTAATGCCCATTTCATAGGCTGCCATCAGTTCCTTTTCGGCTTTTTCTATGTCAATCATGCCTGCATTTTTCGTAAAACGCATACAGCCATAGCCCAGAACGGATATTTTATTTCCATATTTGTCTGTGCGATATTGCATGAATACTTCTCCTATTGATTCGTTTTAAAGAACACTAAAACTCCAGTAGCATCTACCACTTCGATATCTTCCATGATGTCGTAGGTTACTTCAAACTGTCCCTCGCTTCCTGCACCTGCTGTGTCTGTTTCAAAATCCAAAAGTCTTGAAGCGCCATCTGCTCTTAATTGATGTGGCAGATCTCTAAACGAATCAATCTTATAAGTAACATTATACTCTTTCAACTCAGACTCAAGATTATCGTTTGGCTTTATCGTGGTACAGGTTGCGTCGTCTAAATTTACCAAGCCATAGTAAGGAACTTCGTTACATCGTATTGTACATTGATATACGTACTGTCGTTTATAATTAAACTCTACATATCGGTCCACGTACTCAGGTCGAAGATACAGATAATGCGTATATCCCAGCCAGTTATGTTCCCCATTGGATTCATACCATTTTGGTTCTCCGGCTACTTCAAAATAGTCGCTCCAGTTCTCCGCATTCAGTTCAACGATCTCCACGGAGTCTTTTTGGAAGCGACGACAATTTAATTGCTTTTCAAACTCCGCATCTCCTAGACCCCAATCGTAAATAACGGTATCCCATTCATCATAATAATCAAAATACAACGTTCCATCGGATTCTTCACTTCCAGAGAAATAATAATCCACCATAAAAACAGCATGTTCGAAACCACGCCCTTTGTCGGATCGAGAACTAATTTCCCAAGTAATATCTTTTCCTAAAATATGTCCTGTTTTATCTTCACGAAAAACATACGATTCTTGCTCACCGTTTGGATCAATCCATTCTCCCACAAGCGCTTCCTCGCACTCTTCTATTGTAAAGAAGTACTCTGGACCTTCATCAAAAAAGATACGATACACCAAAAGACCTGCAAACAGGATTACTATTACCAGAATAATTATTAATAAAACTTTGAGTAGTTTTTTCATTCCCTTTCTCTCTTTCTTTTAAATGTTTTTGCAGCAACTTTGATTTATATTATACATGAGGTATGGCGTTTTTCAAGGTACGTATTATTTAGAAGATACCTTGTCAATTCATAATCCGGCCAGCACTCAGCAAACTTACGCATATACTTAATATTTCTAGGAGAAAAACCTGACATATCGGGAAAAGCATCCTTTAGGTCTTGTGCCATTCGGTCAATTACTTTTGCTCCCCATCCTTCCTTTCCCTGCTTTTCTAATATAGTTTTGCCTATACTCCAATATAAGCAAATCATACTTGAATTTGCATTTAAAACAATCGAAATCCTATGTTTTTTAATTC
>JAGBEZ010000028.1 GCA_017936725.1 Agathobacter sp. | reverse complement strand
TACTTCGGGAATTCGCAGTCCGATGATACAAACGATTATCTAAATGGATATAAAGATGGAAAGCTAGATGAAAAGGCAAAGAACGAATTTGGAGAAGCCTTTGACAATGGAGTGTCAGATGATGTAGTTGATGATTTTGATCTTTTTGAAGGATTTGACGACTTTGACATGGGCCTTCTGGCAGGGATGGCAATCGTTCTTTTTATCATTCTGATTATTGCATTAATCATTGGCGCAGCGATTGCATTGGCATATAACGCGTTTATTTTTAATCCGCTTGAGGTAGGTACCAATCGTTTCTTCTTTAAGACATTAAACGAAAAAGCAGAAATAAAAGAAGTGGCATTTGCTTTTGATAATAATTATAAGAACGTTGCGAAGATTCTCTTTATCAGAGATTTAAAGATATTACTTTGGAGTCTGCTCTTTGTGATACCAGGAATTATAAAATCATATGAATACCTCATGATGCCATACCTGTTAGCAGAAAATCCAAACCTTACAAAAGAAGAGGCCTTCCGCCTCAGTAAGCAGATGATGTCTGGAAACAAATGGAATGCATTTGTATTAGGTCTATCCTTTATCGGATGGAACTTACTTTCAGGCATGACGTTGGGTATCGTAGGTATCTTCTATGTGGAGCCATACAAGAATCTTACATATGCTGCATTATACGAAGAACTGAGCGCAATCAACGGATATCCAGCACGTGCAGCGGCAGCACAGCCAAATGCAGAGAATCCATATATGCAGTACAATTATTACACTCAGCAGCAGGCGCCTGAATATGTGCAGCCAGAATCCGATGAGTTTGAGGAGGCGGTTGTTTCGCAGCCAGAACAGGCGGAATATGAAAATACAGATGTGGATGAATTGCCAGAAGAATCAGCTCAAAACACATTGGAATAAATAGGTGAGACAATGAACTACAAAATCCTAGTTGCAGATGATGAAAAAGAAATACGCGAACTTCTTCGCCTGTATCTGGAAAATTCCGGATATATGGTTCTAGAGGCAGAGGACGGGCAGCAGGCGCTGCAGGTTTTCCGAAGTGAAAAAGTCGATTTATGTATTTTGGATATTATGATGCCAAAGCTAGATGGATATCGTGTGTTGCAGGAAATCCGAAAAGAAAGCAATGTTCCAGTGATGATTTTATCTGCAAAAGATGCGGATTCTGAGAAAATTCTAGGTTTAAACTTAGGTGCAGATGATTACATGGCAAAACCATTTAATCCGCTAGAAGCAGTTGCGAGAGTAAATTCGAATATTCGCCGATTTTATTCCCTCGGAACGAGTCCTGCGACAGAAACGCTTAAGGTAAAAGATCTAGAATTAGATATTGATGCCTGCGAACTTCGAAAAGAGGGTAAGGCGATAGAGCTTACCACCATAGAGTACAAAATTATGGAGCTTTTTATGAAGCATCCGGGTAAAGTGTTTACGAAACAACAGATTTATGAATATGGATGGGGAGAGAGTTTTATCGTCTCCGATAACAATATTATGGTATGCATCAGCAAACTGCGAGACAAACTGGATGAAGACCCATCAAAATACATAAAGACGATTCGAGGCTTGGGTTATCGACTAGAAAAGTAGAGGATAGGTCGATGGGAAGAAAGAAAAAACAAGAAAATTTTCAAATATTCATTATCAGCCGATTTTTGGTTATGCTTATCTTTGTAGTGATGTGCGAGTTTCTAGTGTTTTTTGCAATGAGCTACGCATATTATTTAGGAATGAGCGAATTTCCAAAAACAAGTTTCGTACTGACATTAGTGATGTTTGCGATACCGATTGTGCTGACGGCAGTCTGGTTTTCCAGAATTGTCGCAGAAGAGGTTGAGAAAAATGAAAGACAGGAAGAGGAACTTCGTGAGAAGTACGAAAGGGCCAGAAACCTGATGCTTTCCGATATTGCACACGATTTGCGAACCCCAATCACCACGATTGGCGGATATGCAAAAGCACTAAATGACGGACTTGTAGATTCGGATGAAAAAAGAAAAGAATATCTAGAAGCAATCGAGAACAAATCGGAGCGAATGGGTGATTTGATTACGCTGCTCTTTGATTATGTAAGGCTAGAAAGTGAAAATTATCATTTGCGATTAGAGAAAACGGATGTTGCAGAGCTCTTAAGAGAAAATGCCGCTTTTCTGTATGCAGATATGGAAGAGAAAGGGATGGAATTTGAAATTGAAATTCCAGAAGAACCAATCTTTCTCGCAGTCGACAGACTGCAGGTTTCCAGAGTTATCACGAATTTAATCAATAATGCACTCAAACACAACGAACCAGGGACAACGATTGGTTTACAGCTATGCCATGCAGAGCCAAATTCCAAGAATGGGCAGAAAGAAAACCAAGAGATGCCATTGCAAATCATAGTATCCGACAATGGTGCTATGATAGATCCAATCATAGCCGAGCATATTTTTGAACCATTTGTTATGGCAGATGCTTCGCGTGAGTCCAAAGGCGGCAGTGGTCTAGGACTATCCATAGCAAAGAAAATTGTAGAGATGCATGGATGGAGCATAGCGCTTAATCAGGATTTCGAAAGACAAGAAAAGTCTTTTGTAATAAATATGAATCATAGAGGGAAGGAGGAATAGATATGTTGGAATTTTTGGCGGAGATGAATCCGGCGGTTATTGTTTGGCTAATCGCAATTATTTTCTTTTTAGGCGTAGAGCTTTCGACCGTAACACTGACCTCGATTTGGTTTGCGGCAGGCGCACTTGCAGCGATGCTTGTAGCTATGTTTAATGGACATATCATTGTTCAGGTAATCGCTTTTTTAATCGTAGCTTTCGGCCTTTTATATGCGACGAAGCCATGGGCGAAAAAATTCATCGACACAAAGAAAGAAAGTACCAATGCCGATAGAGCCATCGGCGAATGCGTTCGCGTAATCGAGCGTATCAGTAATCTTGATCAGACTGGTAGAGTCATGTACAATGGATTAGATTGGACAGCTCGTACCGAGGATGATACAATAACAATTGAACAGGGAGAACTTGTTCGAGTGCTGCAAATTGCAGGCGTAAAACTCATCGTAGAAAGGGTAGAGGAGGAATAGTTTATGGGCCCAATTATTGTTTTTTTAATCATTGCTATTATAGCAGTAATCATCGCAGCTAACTGCGTAAAAATCGTACCACAGGCAAATGCCATGGTAGTAGAAAGACTTGGTGTTTATTTAAGCACCTGGAACGTAGGTTTACACATCAAGGTTCCATTTATTGATCGTATTGCAAAAAGAGTTATCTTAAAAGAACAGGTAGTGGATTTCCCACCACAGCCAGTTATTACAAAAGATAACGTAACTATGCAGATTGATACCGTTGTATATTTCCAGATTACAGATCCTAAACTTTATGCTTACGGTGTAGAAAATCCAATTATGGCGATTGAAAACTTAACTGCTACTACACTTCGTAACGTAATCGGTGACTTGGAATTAGACGAAACACTTACCTCTCGTGAAACCATCAATACAAAGATGCGTGCAACACTTGACGTAGCAACAGACCCATGGGGTATCAAAATCAACCGTGTGGAATTAAAGAACATCATGCCACCAAAGGCTATTCAGGATGCAATGGAAAAACAGATGAAAGCAGAACGTGAACGTCGTGAAGCCATTCTTCGTGCAGAAGGTGAAAAGAAATCGACAGTCCTTGTTGCAGAAGGTAACAAAGAAGCAGCGATCCTTGATGCTCAGGCAGAAAAAGAAGCAGCCATTCTTCGTGCAGAAGCAAAACGCGAAGCTACCATCAAGGAAGCAGAAGGTCAGGCAGAAGCGATTCTTCGTATCCAGCAGGCAAATGCAGATGGTCTTAAGATGTTAAAAGAATCTGCTCCAGATTCCGCAGTTCTTCAGCTTAAGAGCTTAGAAGCATTTGCAAAAGCAGCAGATGGAAAGGCTACAAAGATCATTATTCCATCAGAAATTCAGGGAATCGCAGGTCTTACCAAATCCATCGCAGAAGTTGCTGTTGAAGAGAAATAGTAGATATAGTGTTTTAAGTTGCAGGCTACCCAAGATGTGGGTGGCCTGTATTTTTTTATAGTATCCTTTGGAACAAAGTGTCGAAAAGTCTTTATTTACGGTTAAAAAAATGGTATACTAACAGATACCTATAACAATTTGAAAAGGATGGATTCTATCATCGCGATATTAAGCGGAGGAAGAAGTTTATGAATAATAAGATTAAATTTAAAGGCAGATTAGGCATGTTCTTTCACTGGCCTGTAATTATAACAATCGTATTGCTGCTATTAAATGTAGGAGTTTATGTATGTGATGTAAAGAGTGGTATGTTTGTCACTACGTTTATCATGCTTTACGCACTGGCTACAGCAATTGTGTATGCTATAAATACCAAGTATATTACAAGAGAGGTCATAGGATTTGCAACGCAGTATTCTACGGTGCAAAAGAAACTTTTAAATGAGTTTGAAATTCCTTATGTGCTATTGGATAGTTCGACAAAGGTTATGTGGGGAAATGAGAAGTTTGGAGAAATGGCAGGTGTGGATAAAAAATACCACAAGTCGATTACTTCCCTTTTTCCAGCAATTACGAAGGAATATCTGATTAAAAACGCAAAACCAACAGAGTTTTCGATTTCTTATGGCGAAAAGGCATATCGTGTGGCAGTTCATCGCGTTACCTTTGATGCAATCATGAACGAAAAAGCAAATTTAGATGTTTCGGAGGAGAATGAGTTTTTGATAGCTCTCTACTTTTTTGATGAAACAGAGATGCATCAGTATAAGCTTGCAAATATTGAGCAGAAGCTGGTAACGGCTTTGGTATATATCGACAATTATGATGAGGCATTAGAGAGTATTGAAGACGTAAAACGTTCGCTTTTGACGGCATTGATTGATCGTAAAGTAAGCCAGTATTTTGGAAATATTGATGCGCTTGTACGTAAAATTGAAAAGGATAAATACTTTGTTGTATTCAAATATAAATATTTACGTCAGCTCGAAGATGATAAGTTTAGCATCTTAGAGGATGTAAAAACCGTTAAAGTAGGAAATGAAATGGCGGTTACGTTAAGTATTGGTGTCGGCCAAAAGGGTGATAGCTATAACGAAAACTACACATATGCGCGTTCTGCAATCGATTTAGCCTTAGGCCGTGGTGGCGACCAGGCAGTAGTCAAGATACAGGGCACGACCCGCTATTATGGTGGAAAAACAGAGCAGGTAGAGAAAAACACGCGAGTAAAAGCCAGAGTAAAGGCATTGGCACTTCGCGAAATTATGGAAGGCCGCGAGAATGTGATTATTATGGGACACAGTATTTCGGATGTCGACTCGATTGGTGCGGGTATTGGTATCTACTGTGCTGCAAAAGTGCTTGGAAAGAAAGCCCAAATCGTAGTAAATAATCCTTCTAGTTCAATAAAGCCATTTATTGACTTATTTAGTGTGGAAAATGGGTATCCAGAAGATTTATTTGTGGATAATGAGACTGCAATTGACATGACAAGCAAAAATACTTTGGTTATGGTAGTGGATACCAACAAACCAAGTTATACCGAATGTCCAGAACTGCTTCGAAAAACCGATTACATCTGTGTATTTGACCATCATAGACAGGGAAATGAAGTTATTACAAATCCAGTACTTTCTTATATTGAACCATATGCATCGAGTGCATGTGAAATGGTTGCGGAAGTGTTGCAGTATTTCCAGGAAGGCTTCAAACTAGAGCCAAGAGAAGCGGATTGTATTTATGCAGGTATTTTGATTGATACAAGTAACTTTACCATAAAGACAGGTGTACGAACCTTTGAAGCTGCGGCGTATTTACGTCGTTCTGGCGCAGAAGTTACGCGTGTGCGTAAGATGATTCGAAATGATATGGCGGCTTATAAGGCGCGTGCAGTAGCAATTCGTGACGCAGAAGTATATCGAAATGCGTTTGCGATTTCTGTGTGCCCAAGTGAAGATTTGCAAAATCCTACGATTGTTGGTGCGCAGGCAGCGAATGAATTATTAAATGTAATTGGAATCAAGGCATCCTTTGTATTGACCGAATGTAATGAAAAAATCTTTATTAGTGCGCGTTCGATTGATGAGATTAACGTACAAATTATTATGGAGCGCCTTGGCGGTGGCGGACACTTAAGCGCCGCAGGAGCGCAGCTGATTGATTGCAACATAGAGGCTGCAAAACGTATTATAAAGGATACGTTAGAAGAAATGCTAAGAGAAGGAGACATAGCATAAATGAAAGTAATTTTATTAGAAGATGTAAAAGCACAGGGCAAAAAAGGTGAAATCGTGGAAGTCAGCGACGCTTATGCTCGTAATGTATTGATTGCAAAAAAGCTTGGAGTAGAAGCTACTCCAAAGGCTTTAAACGATTTAAAACTTCAGAAAAAACACGAAGCAAAAGTTGCACAGGAACAGTATGAAGCAGCAGTCGCTTTAGGAAAAGAAGTAGAAACCAAGAAAGTAATTGTAAAAGTAAAATGTGGCGATGGAGGCCGTTTGTTTGGTACCGTTTCTACGAAAGAAATCGCAGCGGCGGCAAAAGCCCAGATCAATTTAGAATTGGATAAAAAGAAAATGCAGTTGACAGACCCAATCAAAGCATTGGGTACGTATGAAATTCCAGTAAAACTTCACCAGAAAGTGACAACGAAGCTAACCGTTCAGGTAGTGGAAGGATAAGATTGGAGGAAAATCCTTTGGAAGAGGCAATGATCAAACGAATTATGCCAAATAGTTTGGAAGCAGAGCAGTCAGTTATCGGTTCTATGATTATGGACCGGGATGCGATTATTACTGCGACAGAAATGCTTCATAAAGACGACTTCTACCATCACCAGTATGGAGTTCTCTTTGAGGCAATGAGCGAGCTTTTTATGGCAAATTTGCCAGTCGATTTGGTTACGTTACAAAACAAATTAAAAGAAAAAGATGTTCCAGGAGAAATCTCCAGCTTGGAATTTGTACGCGATTTGTTAAATGCAGTACCAACATCTGCCAATATCAAATATTATGCGAAAATCGTTAAGGATAATGCGGTAAAACGCAGATTGATACGATTGATGGAAGATATTGAAAATGAATGCTATACAGGAAAAGAGTCTTTGGAAAGTGTTTTAGACAAGACAGAAAAAGATGTGTTCCAGCTTTTGAGCAGCCGCACGAGTGGGGACTTTGTTCCGATTCGTCAGGTGGTTATGAATGCGTTGGAAAAAATCGAAAAGGCGTCTAAGCAGTCGGGAACGGTAACGGGAATTCCTACCGGATTTATCGATTTGGATTATCGTACAGCAGGACTTCAGCCATCGGATTTAGTTCTGATAGCAGCCCGTCCTTCTATGGGTAAAACTGCATTTGTACTAAATATCGCACAGTACATAGCGTTCCACGAAGCAAAGAGTGTAGCGATTTTCTCTCTCGAAATGTCGAAAGAACAGCTCGTAAATCGTCTGTTCTCACTGGAATCACGTGTGGATGCGCAGGCACTTCGTACCGGTAATCTTTCCGATGCCGATTGGGAAAAACTGGTAGAAGGCGCAGGAGTCATTGGAGATTCTAAGCTCATCATTGATGATACCCCAGGTATCAGTATCGCAGAGTTAAGAAGCAAATGCCGTAAGTATAAATTAGAGCATGAACTAGATATCATCATCATTGACTATTTACAGCTTATGACGGGTTCTGGTCGTGGAAATGAATCTCGTCAGCAGGAAATTTCCGATATTTCACGTTCGCTCAAGGCACTTGCCAGAGAACTGAATGTACCAGTCGTAGCACTGTCACAGCTTTCTCGTGCTGTAGAGCAAAGACCAGACCATAGACCAATGATGTCTGACCTTCGTGAATCGGGAGCTATCGAGCAGGATGCCGACGTGGTAATGTTCATTTATCGTGATGATTACTATAATAAAGATACCGAAATGAAGGGCATTTCGGAGATTATTATTGCAAAACAACGTAACGGCCCTATTGGAACGGTAAATCTGGCTTGGTTACCAGAATATACGAAGTTTGCGAATTTAGAGCATTAGAAAAGTGGCGAAGCCGCCAAATCGAGCTTGGATAAACAGTTTTCTTAGCAGAATTTGTCGAACGATTTTATTTGTAGATTTATATACATATTTGTATAATAGGGGTATCAATTTACAAGGAGGAAATAGCGTGGAAAAGGTACGTTACATGATTTCCGATGCGGCCGATATGGTGCATGTGGAAACGCATGTGTTACGTTACTGGGAAGAGGAACTAGAGCTTACCATCCCAAGAAACGAGATGGGGCATAGATACTATACACGAGAGAATATTAAGGAGTTTCAACGAATTAAGGAATTAAAGGAACAGGGATACCAGCTCAAAGCGATTCGGATGATTTTACATACGGGGAAATTGGAAGTGCAAAAAGGGGAAGAATTCCCAAAAACTTCTGCCACACAGAACTTTTCTGTGTTACAGAAAGTGTCAAATGAAAATAATGGGAAAGAGGAAGTTGTACCGACGCTTACACCAGAAGAGCGCATGGCACAATTTCGTGAATTGATGAGTGATATTGTAGGACAAGCCGTTTCACAAAACAACGAAGCGCTCAGCGAGCAAATTGGAAAAGATGTGCAGGAACGAGTGCTAAAAGAGATGAATTATCTCATGCGTGAGCAAGAAGAAGCACAGGAGGAACGCTATCGAAAATTGGATGCAGCAATTCGAGGTTCGATACGTAAGAAGCCGATTTTTGCAAAGAAGAAAAAAGAAAAGCCGATGGGAACAACCTAATCGGAACATACAAAAAAGGCTGTGCAAATGCAACAGCCTTTTTTCATGTACTTGTTTCTCAAAATCAATTATGCTGTAATAGCACCTACTGGACAAGCAGCAGCGCAAGAACCACATTCGATGCAAGTATCAGCGTCGATAACGTACTGTCCGTCACCAGCTGAGATAGCGCCTACTGGGCATTCGCCTTCACATGTTCCACAGCTTACACAAGCGTCAGTAATAACATATGCCATAATTTTGTTCCTCCTTATAGAATAATGATCATTATTAAGCCGTTAGACTTATTGCTATTTTAGTACAAATCCATTAAAAGTGCAAGTAAATGAACCAAATTTGTGAATTTGTTGACAAGAAAATTATGGATAGACTATAATAGCAAAGACAGAAAATGTAAGGGATAAGAGCAAAATAGATACAAATTAAGAAACGGAAAAGAAATAAGCACCATGAAAACAACGTTATATAAGATAGACATAAACAATATAAATGAAGCACAGATGCAAGAAGCAGGAGACCTTATCGCTGCAGGCGAGCTGGTTGCTTTTCCAACGGAAACCGTATATGGTTTGGGTGCAGATGCCATGCGTCCAGAAGCATCGCAGAAGATATATGCGGCAAAGGGACGTCCATCCGATAACCCCCTCATTGTTCATATTGCAGAAGAATCGGATTTGGAGCGTGTGGCAAAGGTAGTACCAGAGCAGGCAAAGAAACTGGCAAAGGCGTTTTGGCCAGGGCCACTTACTATGGTTGTCTGGAAAAAGGATGAAGTGCCATATGCCACGACAGGTGGGCTAAATACCGTTGCAGTGCGTATGCCAAATCATCCAGTCGCTTTGGAACTTATCCGTAAAAGCGGAAAACTGATTGCTGCACCAAGCGCCAATACATCTGGAAGACCGAGTCCAACCGAAGCTTCCCATGTGATGGAAGATTTAGAAGGAAAGATAGCGATGGTTTTGGATGGAGGTCCAGTAGGAATCGGAATCGAATCTACGATTATTGATTTAACGGAGGATATTCCGATGGTGCTTCGTCCGGGCTATATTACACCGGAAATGCTGTCAGAAGTGCTTGGGGAAAAAGTAATTATTGACCCGGGTATTCTTGCCGCGGATGATACCACAAAGCCAAAGGCGCCAGGCATGAAGTATAAGCACTACGCACCAAAGGCAGATATGGTGATTATCGATGGCGAAAAAGACTGTGTAGTGGAACAAATCTCGAGACTGATACAAGAGGCAAAGGCGCAGCAGAAAAAAGCGGCAGTGATTGCAACCGAGGAGACGAAAGCGCTTTATGCGGCAGATGTGGTGCTTAGTATTGGAACCAGAGAAGAAGAAGACTCTATCGCAAGACATATGTATAAGATATTGCGTGAATGTGATAAACTAGATGTAGAAGTGATTTATTCGGAGAGTTTTAAGACCCCTCGAATTGGACAGGCTATCATGAATCGCTTGTTAAAAGCAGCAGGACATCAGGTCATCCATGTATAGAACAGGAGGATGTATGGAAAAACTAGAGAGAATCATCTTTGTTGCCCGCTCGGGAAGCTGCAGAGAGCCGATGGCAATGGGGATTTTGCAGGACTTATCGTTAAAACAGGATGTGGAAATATTAGCAAGAGGTCTGGTGGTTTCTTTTCCAGAGCCGATGAATGGGAAAGCAGAAGCGGTTCTTATCAGTAATGGAATCAATTTGGAGGATTTTACTTCAAAGGAACTTACAAACGAAGATATTACGGAACAAACGCTTGTATTTACTATGGAACGAAAACACAAAGACAGAGTACTTTCGCATTTTGGTAATGCTAATTTAGACAATGTTCACGTTCTGACGGATTTTGTAGGGGATGAATTAGAGATTTTAGACCCAATTGGAGGGCCGCTTCCGGCATATGGATTGTGCTATGAGACCCTGCGAAAATCCTTGAAGAAGCTTGTAAAAATTTTAAATGAGGAATAAAGAAATACCCAAGAAGAAAAGAAATTTCTCTTGGGTATTTTTATAGACATTTTACGTAAAAATGGT
>JAGBEZ010000027.1 GCA_017936725.1 Agathobacter sp. | reverse complement strand
TTGGATTGCCTGTTGCATCATAGATAACGTCATGGAAAGCCACATCTGTCTCTGCAATCTCTTTCACATTGCCAGACTTTAAGCTCACTTCAAACGCTTTTTTCTTTTCTTCCAAAAGTGTAAGCTGCTCCCCTGTAATACGTTCACATGCTAACTGACATGCTAAAATATCCAGCGCTTCACGGATTTCAAGTACGTCTTCCATGCCTTTTAAGGTCATCTTTGCAACCTCTGCCCCTTTTCTAGGAACTGTCACAGCAAGACCTTCCTGCTCAAGCATACGAATTGCCTCACGAATTGGCGTACGGCTTACCCCAAGCTGAGCTGCCAGCTGAAGCTCCATCAGTCGTTCGCCTGGCTTTAAATCTCCTTTTAAGATTGCTTCACGAAGCGTATTAAATACGACATCACGAAGTGGTAAAAACGCATCCATATTTAACTTCAAATCTTCCGTCATCTTATCACCTGCTTACTCTCTTCGATTATTGTAGATACTCGTTACATATATTTGTTTTGCAAGACCGGATTTGACCATATCGTCATATGCTTTTTGAGCCGTTTCATCATCCTCAAACAGTCCAAATACGGTAGGACCGCTTCCACTCATCATGGCATTTACTGCGCCTGATTTCATCATCTGCTCCTTAATCTCCGCAATCACTGGATACTCTAGAATCGTGACGGTTTCAAGCACATTTCCCATGTGTCCTGCAATGGCATGCAAATCCTTATTTTTGATATCCACTATCAACTGGTCGATATCTGGATGTATCGTTTCTTCGTTTAATTTCAGGTTTTCATATACAAACTTCGTTGAAACAGAAATCGCTGGTTTTGCAATCAAGACTGGGCATTTTACCATAGGAGGTAAACTGGTCAGTTTCTCACCAATTCCTTCTGCTAAAGCAGTCCCTCTCATCAGACAGTATGGCACGTCAGCACCTATCTTTACCCCGCGTTCCATCAAGTCTTTTCTCGACAATCCTAAGTCAAATATCTGGTTCATGCCATAAAGCATCGCTGCGGCATCCGTACTACCTCCAGCCATACCTGCTGCAACGGGAATACGCTTCTGTAAATATACGGAAACACCTTCCTTGATATCAAACTCATCCATCAAAAGTTTGCCCGCTTTGTACACCAGATTATTCTCGTTGGTAGGTACATATGATAAATTCGACGTAATTGCAATCCCTGATTCTGTGGTTTTCTGAATCTCTAATTTGTCATATAAATGGATGGTTTGCATAATCATGCGTACTTCATGATAGCCATCCTCTCGTCTGCGGACTACATCAAGTCCGAGGTTAATCTTTGCTAATGCTTTTAACGTAATGTTATCCATCGCTTCACCTCTGCTCTTTGTATACAATATTCATTATACTCTCTTTTGTATTTTTTTCAATACAAAGAACGGTAAATTTTGAGAAATACCCAAAGCCTATCTCTGTTCTAACTGTTGTTTGCTATACTGCAACGTATACAAATGATAATACTGTCCTTTTTTTGCTAAAAGTTCCTGATGATTGCCCTGCTCAATAATCTTTCCCTGTGAAAGCAGGATGATATTATCTGAATGCTGAATCGTAGAAAGTCTGTGTGCTACAATCAGCATAGTTCCGATGTTTTTCATCTTTTCTAAGGAATCCTGAATGAGAAGCTCTGTCTCGGTATCAATGTTTGCGGTCGCCTCATCGAGAATCATTACCGCTGGTTTGTGAATAATCGTTCTCGCAAAAGAAAGAAGCTGACGCTGTCCTGCGGAGAAGTTATTTCCTCGCTCCTGTACCACTTCATCCAAACCAGTTTCTAATTTATTGATAAAGGCATCTGCATTCACATAACAGCAAGCCTCCATTACCTCTTCATCGCTAATGCCCTCTTCTCGAAGCAGGATATTACTACGGATGTCACCAGAGAACAGGAAGACATCCTGAAGCATCTGTCCAAAATGTTTGCGCAGAGAAGCTACTTTTATCTTCTTAATGTCAATACCGTCGATAAGAATCTGCCCTTTTTGGATGTCATAATTACGCACCATAAGAGAAAGAATCGTCGTCTTACCAGAGCCCGTTGAGCCGACAAATGCAACTGTCTGCTTTGGTTCTACGTGGAAGGATACCCCTTTTAGTACCCATTCGCCCGGCTTGTAAGCAAACCATACGTCTTTAAATTCGATTTCTCCGCGAATCTCGTCTAGTTCTATCGCATCTGGTTCATCTACGATTTCCGGCACCATATCCATAATGGTAAAAATCTTTTCCGCTGCAGCGAAAGAGCGCTGTAACACATCAAACTGCTCCGCCAAGCTCTGAATTGGATGATAGAACTTGGAGATGTACATGTAAAAAGAAACGACAACCGCACTCGTAATAGTCTGTCCGAAAAGAACCGTTTCCTGAATCTGTCCCTTTGCGCCAAAATACATCAGGCACATAATGGTCGATATATTGAGCATATACACCATCGGACGGAAAATACCAAATACAAACATCTGATTGATTCGTGCCTTTTTCAATCGGTCACTTCGCTCTAAGAAATCCTGCATTTTTTGCTCTTCTCGGTTAAAAATCTGCGTAATTTTTATGCCCGATAAATTTTCAGAAAGATAGGTATTGATATCGGTTCGTGCATCATTTACTTTTCTATGCGCACGTCTGGAAAACTTGCGGAAAATCACGGTAAACAGTACCACAAACGGCACAAAGCATAACACCATAAGCGTAAGTGCATAGTTTAACATCAGCATTGCCCCTAATACGCCGACGATTACCATCGCATTTTTTATCATTGTTACCAGCACGTTGGTAAACATCATCGAAATCGAGTTCGTATCATTGGTTACACGTGTGACCAATTTCCCAACCGGGATATTATTTAACTGCTCATGAGATAATCTTTCGATATGGGTAAAAATGTCCATACGCAAACTCGATAAAATTCTCTGTCCGATTTTCTGCAAAATAATCGCCTGAAAATACGTACACACCATAGACACAATCAAAATGCCCGCATATACTGCTACACGAATATATAAATCATTTAACTGAAAATCATCTTTTACCAGGTTTTGGATATCTCCAATAATCAGTGGGGATACAATATCATACACGATAGAAAAAATCATGATAAAGAACACAAGCACAAAGGACTTCCAATGTGGTTTTGCATACGCAAGAAGTCGCACAACAAGTTCTTTGTCTGACATATGTCTGTCATCATCCAACTGATTTTTTTCTTTACTGATCGCCATATATCCCAAAATAAATACGATAGCGAAGGCACCAATAATCGCACCTACAATAATTACAGGTAAAAATTCTGCCATTACTGATTCCCCCCTTCCTCTTCCAATTTCTGAAGGTCCACCATCTTTTGGTATGACGGACAGGTGTGGTACAGCTTAGCATGTGTGCCCACTGCGATTAGTTTCCCATCTTCAATAAAAAGAATCTTGTCCATCTGTTCAATCGTGGAAATACGATGTGCAATCAAAATTGTTGTCTTGCCCGCACGCGTCTTCCTTAAATTCTGCAAAATGGTACGTTCTGTCTTTGTATCTACGGCTGATACCGAATCATCCAAAATCAGAATAGGTGCATCTTTCATAAGGGCGCGCGCAATCGAAATACGCTGTTTCTGTCCACCTGAAACCGTCACGCCACGTTCCCCTAAAACAGTATCATATACATCTTTAAATTCCTGAATATTACTGTCCACATCAGCCAACATAGCAGCGTCAACCACTGCACTATGTACCTTCTCATCCGTAGCAAATGCGATGTTGTTTTCGATGGTATCTGAGAAAAGGAAATTATCTTGTGGTACATAGGCACAGCCTTCTCGTACGTCACGAATCGCAACGGTATTTACATCATATCCATCAATAAACAAGGTTCCATCTGGTACATTGTAGGCACGAAGAATCAGGTCTACTAACGTTGTTTTTCCCGCTCCAGTCTTTCCTACCAAGCCAACATTTTCTCCTGCATGAATTTGAAAGGAGATATCCTCGAGTACATCATATTCTCCATCTGGATAACGGAAGGTAAGATGCTTAAACTCAATGTCACCCTTTATGTCTTTTAATTCTTTTACATCTTCTCTGTCGATGACATTCTGCTTTGCTTCTAAAAGTTCCCCGATACGTTTTAAAGAAGCGTTACCACGCGACACCATATCGATAAGTTCCGCAACCGCCATAATTGGCCAAACGATAGCGGTAAAATAGCCAATGAATTCCACCAGCTGTCCCGCATTAAACTGCCCCTTGTAAGCCAAATATCCACCGTATCCTAAAATAACACAAGTCACACTTTCAATGAAAAGTGTCGTTAGAATACGAAGGAGCACAGAAAATTTCGTATAATCAATATTTGCTGTCTCATTTTCTTCATTTAGTTTTTTAAATGCCATAAGCTCTTTGGCTTCTTTTACAAAGGCTTTGATTACTGCAATACCAGAAAAACTTTCCTGCGAAAAATCAGAAAGTTTGGAAAATGCAGCCTGACGCACATCCCACTTTTTCATCATATAGGCGCCCAAGACCAAACTTGCCCCTAACAAAAACGCCATAGGAATCATTGCAAACAGTGTCAGCACCGGGTCCATATTCCACATCTTGATGATAGCCAGTACCCCTAGGAACGTGGCGTCAAAGAACATCAAAAGCCCCCACGCAAAACATTCCTGAATCGTATCCAAATCGTTCGTAAACAAACTCATCAGATTTCCAACTTTGTTTACCTGATAATATTCGCAACTTAAATCCTTCGCATGGTCAAACATACGATTTCTAAGGTCTGCTTCTACTCGAATCCCTACCCCAAAGAAGGCGACACGCCAAAGGAAACGTCCAAAGACCATTGCTAAAATAATCCACACCATTGGCATACAGATTTCATCCAAAAGAAAGTTCAAATCAAACACCTTTTGCACACCATCTACTTCGACAAATCCCGTATTCATGCCATTGATAACCATCTGGTACATATTTGGAATCACAAGCTGAAACCAGTCAACAATGACTAGCGAAAGCAATCCTAATAGCAGCCAGCCGGCATATTTTATATAATATCGATTGATGTGTTTTCCAAAAATCATGTTTCTACTCCTTAATTGTTACAATTTTCTATGAAGAAAATGTCGCTAAATACATTTGGCCTAATGCAATGCCACCATCTCCGCAAGGTACTTTCTCATTGATGTATACGTTTTTCTCTTTCGCTTCTAATCCCTTTATTACCTCTGTCAAAAGGATACGATTGATGAAAGTTCCTCCACTTAATGCTACCTGATTCGTGCCTTGCTCCCTGCAAATAGTGTCTGCAATCGTTACAATTGCATTTGCTACTGCTTGGTGGAAAATATAAGCTAATACTTCTTTTGTATAGTCTTTCTTTAAATGATACAAATCTGCCAGCAATTGCACGCTATCTGCCTGCCAGCATTCCTCTATTTTGGTACCATTTACTCTTACAAGTTTTTCAAATGCATCTGCATCTTCTCTCGGCGATTTTTCTATTTCTGCTTTACCTCTATGTGCTGCCTGCTCCAACTGAATGGCACATTCGCCCTCGTAAGAATTATAATGACAAATATCCAGAAGAGACGCCGCTGCATCAAACAAACGTCCCATAGAAGAAGAATACGCGGTATTGATATTCTGCTTCCAAGCCATTTCCTGAAGCTGCAGTTTCTGTTTCCATGCTTTATCTACATTTCCCTTTTCCTCTACGCAGGCATTCTCACGCTCCTTAAAAAAGTCATCTACATCGATGCCTCTTTCTCTTGCTTCTAACATATAAGAATACAAGGTCATATCTGCCTGTTTCGCGCTTGCATCTCCTCCGACTAATTTTACCGATGAAAAATGCCCAGTTCGTATCATTTTTTCATTTTCACATAAAAGGAATTCGCTTCCCCAAATCGTACCATCTGTGCCGAAACCTGTTCCGTCACAAGCCACACCCAAAACCTTACCTTCTAGTGCATGCTCCGCAATCACAGATGCTATGTGCGCGTGGTGGTGCTGGACTTTCTTTTCCATCTTTTGCGTAGAAAAATAGGCTGGATGCAAATCTCCTACTGTAATTTCTGGATAAATCTCCAAAAGCTCTGTCATGTGGGCAATTCCCGCCTCACGACTCTCTGCACAGCGGACATCCTCCAAATCACCAAAATACTGACTCAAGTACACCATTTCATCTCTACCCAATCCAAAGACAGCCTTTAAGTCTCCACCTGCTGCAAACGTATCTTTTGGAAGTTTACGATGCAAACGAATTGGTTCTGGAGCAAGTCCCCTTGCACGACGAATCAACTGTGTGGCAGTTTTTGTATTGGTATTTGCCGTTTGGTTATCCTTTGCTGCCTCAACAAAATTTGTCACCTGATAAATACTATCATCTAGTGGTGTCAAAATCTCTCGATCATGTGTCAGCATAAAATCGATGCCGTTTCCGAGATGCGCTATCATTTCTTCTTCCGAAATAATGATTGGCTCACCGCCACGATTCCCACTCGTCATAACAAGTGGGCCTGTTTCCTCCAACAATAAAATCTGCAAAGGATTGCATGGAAGAAGCGCTCCGATTCTATCACTTTCCCCGCATATTTCTGGGACAAAGTCCTTTTTCTTTTTCAAAAGCACAATTGGTCTTGCAGAAGACTCTAAAAGTGCAGCCTCTTTCTCAGATACTTCACAATATTCTCGAACTTCCTCTAAGTTCAAAAACATAACTGCAAAAGGCTTTTTATCTCTATTTTTAAACTCTCGAAGTCTGCTTGCTGCTTCGGAATTCGTTGGCAAAAAGGCAAAGTGATAGCCTCCAATATCTTTTATTGCTCCGATTTTTCCTTGAAGTAAATCTTGAACAGATTGGGATATCGCTTGCACCCCTTCTGAAATTTGCAGGAAATTATTCATATTGATATATCGCAATCTTGGACCACAGTCCTTACATGCTATCGTTTGCGCATGGCGACGAATATTTCCTTTTTCCGTATATTCTGTTTCACAGGCCTCACACATAGGAAATGCATCCATGGTAATGGCATCTCTATCATATGGTACTTTTCTCTGAATCGAAAAACGAGGCCCACACGCTGTACAACTAATAAATGGATAACGATATCTGCGATTTTTCGGATCATGCATTTCTGCAATACAGCGGTCACAGGTTGGCAAATCGACCGGAAGGAAACGACGGACCTCGCGCCCATTTCCACTATCTACTATGTGGAATTTCTGGTCTGTCTGCCAATCTTTCTTATTGATTTCGTCTTCGGATATATTTCTCTCTCTGGTTTTATTCTCAGCGAGAACTTCTACTTCTAGTTCATCTAAGCGGCATCCTGGCAATCTCATCTCTTCGCAAAAGTCTTCTTTTACCCCCTTGGAAATGCCTTCCACATATCCTCCAACGAAACTAAGACGCTGGATAAAATTCTCCACCGCCTCTTTGTCTCCGGCAACCATGATTTCTACAATGCCACCCAAATTCTTTACTTGTCCAGCTAAATGTAATTTCTCCGCTAGTTCGGCTACAAAAGGACGAAATCCAATTCCCTGTACCAAACCCGAAACCGTAATCCTATAAATCATGTTCTAGTTTCTGTCTTTCTTGTGTTAATTTTACAAGATTATACTACCACTTTTTTGCTTTTTTGTCATCAAAAAGGAATATGACGGATCCTTTCTATCATCATAGGAACGGTATATCCGCCCGACACCAATAATAGTAAGGCTTCTTTCGCACTTTCATATGCCTCGAAGAGGGCTTTCTTTTCTTCTAAATCGGTGTACACCTTCCAGTATCCTGCATACAGATAGTCCTTTCCCTTATGCTCGATGAAACCTTGCACATCCTCTACTGGGTATCCTAAAAGGAGTCCCATTTCGTGTGGGAAATTCCCTCCTCGAAACATATACGTTGCATATTGTTGACTAAATCTTTTTAGAATACCTGTTAGAGATAAGTCTTTGTATCCATTTGAAATAAAAAATGCTTGTACCTTTGGCTCTTTCAAATACCAATCTAACTATTTTCTTCGAAACAACAAAAACACTGTTTTGTTCTCACAACTTAACAAACGATAGGAAACGATCCCTGTATTTCGTAGGATTCTGCAAACACTGCCCTCATACTCCCTTTCCACATTTAAAAGATTTGATATTTTGATACCTGTAAGAACTGGTGCACATTGTAGTGCCATCTTAACCTCTAGTTGCTTGCGGTCCATTTCCTGTACGATTTCCAATACTTCCTGACACATAAGTACTCCTTGTCTTGCTTATCAGGATAGTAT
>JAGBEZ010000026.1 GCA_017936725.1 Agathobacter sp. | reverse complement strand
ATTCTATCTAATTTAATCATGTGTTAGCTCTCCTGACTTTTCTTTGTATTATACATTTCGTTACGTCTTGCTTTTATATCTGTGTATATACATATATACAGCATATATACACACTTGTCAATAGTATTTTTATCAATTTATCTTACAAAAAATAGTATTTAACCATCATTTCTATCATTTCAAACGTCAGTGGTACATCTTGATTCTCATATGTTGTAATTAAATTGATCCCTGGCATAATATTGTGCTTTGTGAATATCTTTAATTTAAAGTGCATCTTTCGCACATAATCCGGCTTATCGAGCAATCCAAAATGTTCCCAATAATACATTTCTCCTGTTTTAGGATGTCGAATTGTAAAATCAGGATACAGTTCTATTTCATCTAACAACAATTTTTCCTCGTATCGATATGGAATCTTATGTTGTTTTAACACCTTTGCGATCATTGCTTCTGATTTTGAACGCACAAATTCATTTGGCCCAATCTTTTGAGTTAAATGTTCTGGATTTTGGGGATATATGTTTTCGTTTTTCCATTACTGCATTCCCATTTGCAGTATTTTCCGGTGTGCGAGCAAATCAATTTTCCTTCGGGTAACTTCTTTTGCTGCCGTTCAATTCCATGCATTTTCTTGATTATCTGCTCGCGTGCTTCTGTCATTCGCTTATAAATAATAAAACCTCCTTTGTCAAAATATTTATTTCATTATAACAATTGTCCTGGTCTGTGTAAAGATATTTTCGACTATGCTTCATCATCTATCTTCATTTAATTTTCGTTTAGGTCTATACAAAATTCTATTTTCTCCTAGGGAAAATTCTCGTAAAGATTATAGATTTTTTCGCCACCATTGCTATTTAAAATGCGAAATTAGGTCTACAAGTGAATTCATTCTCTCTTAGACCTAATTTTCTGTTTCATTCTTACCATATTCCAATTTAAGTTTCCCTCCATTCAAACAAATCTTCTCCTAGACCTAATCGGTTTTTCTGACTTTCCCTCAACGTGTATACAATCTCCCACTGACCTAATCTATTTTCCGCCTTTCCCTCAGCATGTATACAATCTCCCACTGACCTAATCTATTTTCCGCCTTTCCCTCAGCATGTATACAATCCCTCACAGACCTAACTACATGTCTCACTTCTCTCGTCACACACGCTTCGCTCCACAAAAATAAGTCCAGCCCCTATGGGCTGGACCTTTTCATCATTTCTATTTTCCTGCTACATCGAGACGAGTCAATGCTTTGCGTAGTGCATACTCCGCACGTTTAACATCGGTTCCCATCGTTTTGTTTGCAAGATGCTCCTCTGCACGTGCCTTTGCCGCTTCGGCACGAGACACATCGATTTCATCTGGCCATTCCGCTATTTCTGCGAGAAGTGTTACTTTATCGCCAAGGACCTCTGCAAAGCCCGAGTGCACTGCTGCCACAGTTTCGTCGCCATCTTTATGGATGATAACTGCTCCTGGTGCAAGCACGGTGGTCATAGGAATATGCTTTGCATAGATACCTACATCACCCGCTGCAGTGGTAAATTCCAAAAACTCTGCTTCTCCTTCAAAAAAGATGCGGTCTGGAGTAATAATCTCTACTCTAAATATTTCTGCCATAGGCACCTCCTATTGCATACGAGCACGTACTTCGTCGATACTTCCTGCATTTAAGAAATGTCCTTCTGGAATATCATCGTGTTTTCCTTCTATGATTTCGCGGAAACCACGAATTGTTTCAGAAATAGGTACATACACACCATCCAAACCGGTAAACTGCTCTGCAACTGAGAAAGGCTGAGACAAATATCTTTGAATCTTTCTCGCACGGCTTACAACCAGTTTGTCATCTTCGGATAATTCATCCATACCAAGAATTGCGATGATATCCTGTAATTCTTTGTATTTCTGTAAAATTTCCTGTACACCACGAGCCACTTCGAAATGTTCCTGTCCCACGATATTTGGATCAAGGATACGAGAGGTTGACGCAAGTGGATCTACCGCTGGATAAATACCCAAAGATGCGATAGAACGGTCAAGTACTGTCGTAGCATCCAAATGTGCGAAGGTTGTCGCTGGAGCTGGGTCAGTTAAGTCGTCCGCAGGAACGTATACTGCCTGTACGGAAGTAATAGAACCATTCTTTGTAGAAGTAATTCGTTCCTGAAGGGCACCCATTTCTGTCTGAAGTGTTGGCTGATAACCTACCGCTGAAGGCATACGTCCTAAAAGCGCGGAAACTTCGGAACCAGCCTGTGTGAAACGGAAGATATTGTCAATGAATAACAATACGTCCTTTCCGCCTCTGTCACGGAAGTATTCTGCCATCGTAAGACCTGTAAGTGCTACTCGCATACGTGCTCCTGGTGGCTCATTCATCTGACCGAACACCATGGTAGTCTTATCGATAACACCTGATTCTTTCATTTCGTAGTAAAGGTCATTACCTTCACGGGTACGTTCCCCTACGCCTGCGAATACAGAGTATCCACCATGCTCGGTAGCAATATTATGAATCAGTTCCTGAATAAGAACTGTTTTTCCTACACCAGCACCGCCGAACAGACCGATTTTACCACCCTTTTGATATGGACAAAGAAGGTCTACGACTTTGATACCAGTTTCTAACATTTCCTGTGAGGTTGCCTGCTCTTCAAATGCAGGAGCTGCTCTATGGATGGACCAGTTTTCCTCTGTAACAGGAGGATCTATTTCATCTATTGGATTGCCCAATACATTGAACATTCTACCCAAAGTATTTTCACCAACAGGTACCGAAATCGGAGCGCCTGTTGCGATGGCATCCATTCCACGAACCAAACCATCGGTTGGTCCCATGGCAATACATCTTACGGTATCGTCACCCAGATGCTGTGCAACTTCTACAACCAATTTGCCGCCATTTTTGAGAGGCACATCAATCGCATCGTTGATTTCAGGCAAGTTGCCTTCTGAAAATTTGATATCCAGAACGGCACTAATAATCTGTGTAATTTTACCAACATTATTATTGGCCATTTTTCTTTCTCCTTTTATCTAATTTATTCAGCCCTGCACCTTCTATTCGCAAAATATTCTGCTACGCAGAATTAACAGATGCTTTGCATCTGATTTTGCTCACGAAGGGGCGTTCCGCCAATCGAGAAACTGCCAATCTGTTTTGCAAACAAGTTTGCACACAGCTTGTCATGTTTCTCGGCAGGTCTGAACTATTAACCTAATTAATCGCATTCGCTCCGGCAATAATTTCCGTAAGCTCCTGCGTAATTGCGCCCTGACGGGCTCTATTAAATTTCAGTGTCAAATCACTAATAATTTCATCTGCATTGCTGGTAGCAGAATCCATCGCCTGCATACGTGCACCGTTTTCACTGGCTACTGACTCTACGAGTGCGCCATAGAAAAGGCTTGTTACATATTTTGGAATAATCATATCCAACGCTTCTTCGGTAGTTGGCTCGAAATTCATCATCACATTATCATCTACTTCTGCTTCTTCAAAACCTTCCGTATCTACTGGAAGCAGTTTTCTCAAAGTAGGAATATGGGTTACCGTATTCTTAAAATGTGTATATGCCAAATAAATTTCACCAACTTCGCCATTTGCAAAGGAATCGAGTACTACCTTGCAAAGATTCATAGCGTCTTCATAGGTTGGATCATCCATAATATCCGAACGATTTTCCTTGATGTTATAACCGCGACGGGATAATGCATCATATCCTTTTGAACCCAATGCATAGATATCGAGATCTTCTTTCGCCCAATCTCCATTTGTGATAAGTTTTACGATATTGGAATTGTATCCACCTGCAAGACCTCTATTCGATGTGATGACAATCACAGCCTTTCGCTGTGACTCACCAGCCGTCAAATATGGGTGGATGATATTTCCGCTCTTTCTCATCATGGAGCTTACGGTTTTATACATCTGGTCCGTATAAGGATTTGTCCTTTCGGCTTTGGTTCTTGCTTTCTGCAATTTAACGGTAGAAACCAGCTTCATAGCCTTTGTAATCTGCTGGGTGCTTGTGACACTGTTTTTTCTACGCTTAATCTCGCGCATGGAAGCCATATCTCACACCTGCTTTCTGCCGTTTTATTTAAATGCTTTCTTGCATTCTTCGATTGCTTTTACCAACAAGTTTTCGGTTTCTTCATCTAATACTTTCTTTTCACGAATTGCTTCTGGAATTTCTGGATATTTGGTTTCCACATATTCAAACAATTCGGTTTCAAAAGCAAGGATATCATCAACTGCGATATCTAAGAGATGTTTCTGTGTCGCTGCATAAATAATCATGACCTGTCTTTCAACTGGCATTGGTTTATACTGTGGCTGCTTTAACATTTCTTTGATGCGTTCACCCTGTGCCAAACGGATGGTGGTGTCTGCATCGAGTTCCGAACCGAACTGTGCAAACGCTGCAAGTTCTGTATACTGTGCTAAGTCACCACGGATTGGCGCTGCAATCTTTTTCATCGCTTTAATCTGAGCAGATCCACCTACTCGGGATACCGAAATACCAGCGTTTACAGCTGGACGGAAACCAGCGTTAAATAATTCTGTTTCCAAGAAAATCTGTCCGTCTGTGATGGAGATAACGTTTGTAGGAATGTATGCCGAAACGTCACCTGCCTGTGTTTCGATGATAGGAAGCGCTGTTAAGGAACCGCCGCCTAACTTGTCAGAAAGACGCGCTGCTCTTTCTAATAATCTGGAATGTAAATAGAATACGTCACCTGGATACGCCTCACGTCCTGGTGGTCTCTTTAACAGTAAGGATAAGGTACGGTAAGCGGCTGCATGTTTACTTAAGTCATCATAGATAACAAGTACGTCTTCGCCGTTTTCCATCCACTCTTCACCAATCGCACATCCTGCGTATGGTGCAATATACTGAATTGGTGCAAGTTCAGAAGCAGTCGCTGCTACTACGGTAGTATAAGCCATAGCGCCGAACTGTTCTAATGTGTTTACAATAGAAGCTACGGTAGAAGCCTTCTGTCCGATAGCAACGTAAATACATTTTACACCCTGTCCTTTTTGATTGATAATCGTATCGATGGCGATAGCAGTTTTACCTGTCTGACGGTCACCGATGATAAGCTCACGCTGTCCACGTCCGATTGGAATCATGGAGTCGATTGCCTTAATACCTGTCTGTAATGGTGTATCTACGGATTTACGAGCGATAACACCTGATGCAACTCTTTCTACTGGACGGTACTTGTCAGATTCGATAGGCCCTTTGCCATCGATAGGCTGTCCAAGTGCGTTTACAACTCGTCCTAACATTGCATCTCCAACTGGAACTTCTACAACACGTCCCGTCGTTTTAACGGTATCACCTTCGTTGATATTCTTTTCGGCACCGAGCAATACAGCACCTACGTTGTCTTCTTCAAGGTTTAATACCATTCCGTATACTTCACCAGGGAATTCCAAAAGTTCACCCTGCATTGCGTTTTCCAAACCATGGATACGGGCAACACCGTCAGCTACCTGAATAACAGTACCAACGTCGGCTACTTCAAGCTGGGAAGCATATCTTTTAATCTGTTCTTTAATCACAGAACTGATTTCTTCTGGTCTTAAATTCATGGAGCGCATTCACCTACTTTCAACTGAATATTGGATAATTCTCTGGTTAAATCATAAAGTTTTGTCTTGATACTGCTATCAACTACACGGTCACCAATACGAATTACCATGCCGCCGATCAAATCGGCATCTACACTATAGTGCATTTCAAATTCCACATATTTTGTGGTTTCTAATAATCGTTTTTCTACTGCTTTTTTCTGTGCGTCGGTAAGCGCTACCGCTGTACTTACATAAGCAGTTCCGATATTCTTATGTTCTTTTACACGATCTAAGAAATAACAAAGCACGTCATCGATTTCTGCAAAACGGCCTTTCTCTGTCAACATATGCATAAGCCCACATAGCTCTGCAGCGATACGACCTTTAAATATATCTTCCATCAGTGCAACTTTTTCTTCTTTTGAAATTTTTGGATGATTCATCAGTTTGCCAAGGTCCTGGTTTTCGGCAAGTGCAACGAGCACTGCTTCGACCTCTTCTTGTAATGAATCGATCTTGTTTTCTTCCAGGGCCAGCTCAAACAATGCATCACCGTA
Organism: Agathobacter sp.; assembly: GCA_017936725.1. The sequence goes on along the minus strand of JAGBEZ010000026.1, from coordinate 2,371 downwards.
TGTTTTTGATACTAGCTTAGCCATGTTGAATCACCCATTTCCTTCAAGGTCTCATCAATCAACGTATCTTGTACTTCTGTATCGATAGATGCTGAGACAACCTTCTGTGCCATTAATGATGCAACCGTAACGATTTCTTTCTTTACGTCATCCATTGCATGTTTCTTTTCGAGCAGCGCTTCTTCCTGTGCATGTTTGATAATGCGGCGAGCTTCTTCTTTTGCCTCATCCACGATACGCTGTTCGTTTTTCAAGGCCTTCTGACGAGCTTCGCTAAGAATTGCTTCTGCTTCTTTGTCAATATTCTTCAGCTTGCTTTCATACTCGGCTTTTAAGCCTGCTGCACTTTCCGAAGCTTCCTTCGCATCGGAAATATCCTTTGCGATACGATCCTGTCTATCCTGAAGTAATTTTCTCGCAGGATTAAATAACAGGTTGGAAGCGATGATAAAAAGCACTAAAAGGGCTATTGCCATGAGCAAAACATCAAAAATCAGCTGAGGGTCTAAATTAAATAAAAAAGTTTGACTTGCCAGCAATGTCTTACTCTCCTTTCATTTTTCGGGGAAAATTTTAGCCTAATGGTTTTACGAAGAGTAAAAGCATAGCAACCAAAAGTCCGTAAAGACCTGTGGTTTCTGCTACTGCCTGACCTAATAACATCGTTGACATAATCTGTCCCTGTGCGCCTGGGTTACGACCTACGGCTGCTGCACCGTGACCAGCTGCGATACCCTGGCCAACACCAGGTCCGATACCTGCGATAACTGCTAAACCTGCACCAATTGCAGAACATGCTCTAATTAAATCCTGTCCGTTAATATCCATAATGTAAATCCTCCTAAAATATAAATAACTTTATTCTTTGTTTCTAATCTGCGTCTCCGCAGGCATTTGCGATGTATGTCATAGTTAACATACAGAATACGTATGTCTGAATTGCTCCTGAGAACAAGTCAAAGTATACATGGAGTGCCGCTGGCCACACAAGTGCGAACATCTGCAGCAGTCCATAAACCAATGCCATCATAACCGTTCCTGATAATACGTTGGCAAACAAACGAAGTGACAACGAAATCGGAATCGCGATATCACTGATTAAGTTAATCGGCAGCCAAATCGGCAGCCATGGTGGCAATGGTGAACATTTGTCGATCCATATCTGTTTTAAACTCTGATGCTTAAATGTATTGATGTGAATCAGGGTGAATGTAATCAGACCTAAACAAAGTGTTGTTCCATAATCGGCTGTAGGTGGTCTAAGACCTATCAATCCAGAAATGTTACTAATCAGTATGAAAATAAATATCGTACCGATATAATTAACAAATCCTGGAGCCCATTTTCCCATAGATCCCTGTACCATGTTTTGCAATAACTCGACAATCAACTCAACCACATTTTGTGCATTACCCGGAACTTCGGTAGCCTTCTTCAAAACGCGATTCGCCCAAATGCAAAAACCGGTGATAATTGCCATAACAATCAAAATACAGGCATGCGATGTCGTAATCCAAACCGTCGTTCCCATGAATTCGATAGGAATAATCCCATGAATCATAAAGTCGATGTCTGCTGATTGCGACAATAAAATCGCTTGATTCACAAAGTCACCTCCTTATTTCAATTTTCTTTTTATGATTATTTCATTTCTTCATAATCATGTTCTGCTATTTCGCCAAAAGAAGCCGCATCAAAACTTCCTTCTGTCTGACGTTTCGATTTGCCTAGCAGCTTATTTAAAAGTGGCTGTAAATACGCTGAAACCTTCAGCCCCATCACTCCTAAAAATGCTGTAATCAAATTACCGAATTCAAAATAGCCCAATATAAAAAACAGGATAACTACAACAATGTAGCGCAGCATAGATTTTGCCGCCACCCGTTTATTGGCATTGCCCTCTCCATCGAAAGTCACCGCATCATAGATAACGGTCGCGAGATTAATCGCCATTCCGATGCCAATCGCTACTCCATACCAAAGTCCAATGGAATAACCGATTTTGTCCACTACGAACCATACTCCAGCAAACTGGATAATCAGACCATATATTATCATTCCCGCAATAAGACTTGGTAATGCGGGGTTAATTCTTTTTAGCATCTTCTTCCTTCTTTGTCCCTTTCTTCAAATACTTTTGCACCATCTTGAAGATACTCGTGTATCCCGCCAAAGCACCTATGAAAAACAAAGGAATTACAATCCAGTCCATATCATATTTATCGCCAATCCAAACGCCCAAAGCGATACACAGCGCTATCGGCACCATCATATTCAAGCCAAACTGTAAAACCATAGAAAAGGACTCTACAATTTCATTTCGATTCACTTTTTTCATAGAATTCCCTCATATAGACAAAGTCATATATAT
>JAGBEZ010000025.1 GCA_017936725.1 Agathobacter sp. | reverse complement strand
GCTTCGTATTCGTTTATATAATGGAGCAGATGGAAGTCCAGTCACCAATGCGAGGGTAACGATTACGTATACAGGAGGACCGCAGGATACGATTGAGGAGTTGACTTCGGATAGTTCGGGCGTGGTGGAACCGGTTACACTTCGTACACCACCGTTGGAGTATTCGATGCAACCACAGGACAGACAGCCATATGCAGAGTATTCCGTGATTGTTCAGGCGGATGGCTTTCGAGAAATTGAGGTTTCGGGGATAGAAGTGATGTCGGGACAGTCATCCGAACAGCCGATTCAGTTAGAAGCATATGATGCTCCTAGACCTGCGGAGAATAGTATTGTGATTGGACCTCATACCTTATATGGGGATTATCCACCAAAGATACCGGAGGAAGAAGTAAAAACCGTGACAGATACCGGTGAAATCGTACTTAGCAGGGTAGTTATCCCAGAATACGTTGTGGTACATGATGGACCACCGGGTGATGCTTCAGCCAGAGATTATTATGTGCGGTATCGCGACTACATCAAAAATGTTGCTTCGAGCGAAATCTATGCGACATGGCCAGATGCAACGATTCGTGCAAATGTTTTGGCAATTATGTCCTTTACCTTAAATCGTGTATATACGGAGTGGTATCGAGGAAAAGGCTATAATTTTACCATTACATCCTCCACAGCCTATGACCATAAATTTATTCCTGGCAGAAACTATTACCAGAGCATTTCACGTATTGTAGATGAACAGTTCGAAAATTATTTATCCAGACCAGGAATCACACAGCCAATCTTGACGCAGTACTGCGATGGAGATAAGGTATCATGTCCAAACTGGATGACACAATGGGGCAGCAAATATCTTGGTGACCAGGGATATTCCGCAATCGAGATTCTGCGGTATTTTTATGGCAGTAATATGTATATTAATGTGGCAGAAGGAATTTCAGGGATTCCTGCCTCCTGGCCGGGCTACAATTTAGGACTAGGAGCTACGGGGGATAAAGTAAGACAGATGCAGCAACAGCTGGCAAGAATTTCTAGAAGTTATCCAGCGATTCCAACGATTCAGGCAGATGGGGTATATGGACCTTCTACCAGAGAGGCAGTCGAAGTATTTCAGTCTGTATTTGGCTTGCCAGTTACAGGGGTTGTGGATTATAATACATGGTATGAGATTTCTGCAATTTATGTGGCTGTGACGCGTATTGCAGAGTTGATGTAAACGGAATTCGAACACACGGAAAGGAAAAGGACGATGCAGCAGTGGTTACTTATGAATAAAAAGGCAGACTTTAAAGCCTTGGGAGAAAAATTTAATATTGATCAAGTAACTGCACGCATTATTCGAAATCGTGATGTGATCGAAGAAGAGGCCATTCGTAGATATTTAAGAGGTAATTTGAAGGATTTATATGATCCGCACCTTTTAAAGGATGGGGACCTTCTTGTAGAGATTCTTGCAGATAAAATAGCAGAACAGAAAAAGATTCGTATTATAGGCGACTATGATATCGACGGTGTTATGGCGACATATGTATTAAAATCAGCCTTAGACAGATGCGGGGCAAATGTATCAATTCAGATTCCAGACCGTATTCATGATGGATATGGTCTGAATCAAAAATTGATTGAAAAGGCATATGAGGATGGCGTCGATACGATTTTGACCTGCGATAATGGAATTGCTGCCATCGACGAGATTGCTTATGCAAAGGCAAAGGGAATGACGATTTTGGTAACAGATCATCACGAAATTCCTTATGAAGAAACAGGTGGAGTTCGTAAATATAAAAAGAGTGTGGCAGATGCTATCGTAAATCCACATCAGCAGGAATGTGCATATCCATATAAGTATTTATGTGGTGCAGCCGTTGCCTGGAAAGTGGTTTGTCTCTTATATGAACGTCTGGAGATTCCGTTTATCGAGGCGGAGAAATTACTAGAAAATGTTGCCTTTGCGACGGTAGGGGATATCATGCCTCTAACCGACGAAAACCGTATTCTGGTAAAAGAAGGAATCAAACGCATCCATAAGACACAGAGTGTGGGCATGAAGGCATTAATTGCACAGTGCGGATTGCAGCCAGAGCAGATAGATGCGTTTCACTTTGGATTTGTATTAGGACCATGCATCAATGCCAGTGGTCGTTTGGATACGGCAAAACGAGCCTTGGAACTGTTTTTCCAAACGAATCCAGCGTTTGCAATGCAGATTGCAAACGAGTTGGTGATTTTAAATGAAGAGCGCAAAGAGATGACGAAAGAAGGCGTGGAAGCGGCGGTTCGTTTTTATGAGGAAAACGATTGTCAAAAAGATGATGTACTGGTGATTTATCTTCCAGAGGTGCACGAAAGTATTGCGGGTATCATAGCAGGAAGAATTCGAGAGAGGTATTATAAGCCGACCTTTGTTTTGACGAAGGTAGAGGATGGTGTAAAAGGTTCCGGAAGGTCGACAGAGGAATATTCCATGTATGAGGAGATGTGCAAATGTCAGGAACTGTTTACCAAATTTGGAGGACATCCGATGGCAGCAGGACTTTCCTTGTCCGAAGAAGATGTTTCGCTCTTTCGAGAAAAAATCAACGAACTTTCTTCATTAAGCGAAATGGATAAAAGACAAAAGGTGCGCATTGACGTACCGATGCCGATGGACTATGTTACCTTTGATTTGGTGCGGGAATTTTCAATTTTGGCACCATTTGGAAAAGATAATACAAAGCCAGTGTTTGCAGATAAACATATCCACATAAAACGCATGTGGCTTATGGGAAAAAATCGAAATGTATTGAAGTTTTCTTTCGTGACTTCATCCGGAAATATAGTAACGGGTATTTATTTTGGGGATGTCGAGAAGTTCCTTGCTTACATAGAGGAAAAATACGGAAAACAGCAGCTAGAGGCAGCCTTGGAAGGAAACGAAAACAGTATAGAACTGTCTGTCGTATATTTCCCAAAAATCAATAGTTTTCGAGGTATGGATGAACTGCAGTTTGAGATACTATATTATCAGTAACTCTTGCGAAAAAACAAAGATAATTGTAAAATAATACTTATATTGGAGGCGTGTATGTTTGGCAGCAAGAAAAATAAGCAGAATGAACAAATAAAAGATTTTTTGGATCAGATCAACCAGCAGAGATTAGACTTTGAAAGTAGTGTCGATGAGGTGGAAGAGGAAAGAAAGCGTATCTATAGCGACTTTTGTCAATTGGCGAAAAACACAGATGAGTTATCGGTTCATGCGAATCTAAATATTGAGGAAGCGTCAGCAGCAATTCATGGGATTGACGAATCTTCCAAGGATTGGAATCGAGCCTTCGAAGACTACCGACAACTGGAAGAAAAAGTACAAGAGCAGCTTCAAGCAGCGGTGACTCTGGTGGAGTCGAACAAGCATTTTACTTCACCTGCCAAACAGTTGTCTGAAGCATCGAAAGCGAT
>JAGBEZ010000024.1 GCA_017936725.1 Agathobacter sp. | reverse complement strand
GATAGCGGGTCGATTGCGATTGGACAGACAGTAAAAATCGGTTATTACTGTCAGGAGATTACGGACATGAATCCGAATGAGCGTGTTATCGACTATATCAAGGATACTGCAGAGTATGTGCGTACGGAGGAAGGTCTGGTATCTGCTTCTGCGATGCTCGAACGTTTTCTTTTTCCAGCAGAGCAGCAGTATAGCCCAATTGGGAAACTTTCAGGTGGAGAACGCAGACGACTGAATCTACTTCGTGTCCTGATGGAGGCACCAAATGTGATGATTTTGGACGAGCCGACAAATGACTTAGATACCGAGACGCTAGCGATTCTCGAAGATTATCTGGATAATTATGATGGAATCGTTGTAACGGTTTCACATGACAGATATTTCCTTGACCGAATCACAAAACGTATCTTTGCGTTTGAAGGAAATGGAAAAGTGACACAGTACGAAGGCGGATATACGGATTATATGCAGAAACGTCCGCAGGAGATAAATGAAACGTCCTCACTTGGCGTGAAGTCAGGAAATTCAAATTCAGATACAGGAACTGCAGAAACAAAACAAGACTCCCGTGAAACCTGGGGACATCAAAAGAAACTAAAATTTACTTATAAAGAGCAAAAGGAATACGAAACCATCGAAGCCGATATCGAAAAACTAGAGACCGAAATTGCCCAGCTTGATGCCGAAATGACAAAGAATGCAAGCAATTACGGAAAACTAAATGCCTTATCGCAGGAAAAAGAAGCGAAAGAGGAGCTTTTAATGGAGAAGATAGAACGTTGGGAATACTTAGAAGAATTAGCAGCAAAAATAGAAGCTGGCGCTTAATGCGTCAGCTTTCTTCGTTTAAATTTATTTTCTTTGGCGACAGTCTGTGAAACAGCTTCTGTGGGATTCCAAATCCAAAGATGATTCCGAATACGATAGCTCCTGCGATTTCTAGAGTTTCTAGACCTTTCACCCCAGACATTTCGGTATTTCCGATAAACAAATAGTAAGCGGTATAGTAGATACCCGCTCCAGGCACCAGTGGAAAGATACCAGGTAAAAGATATACGGTTACAGGGCTTTTTCGTACCACAGCAAAGCAACGAGCGAGTACGGTTAAACAAAATGTTGCGACCAAAGATGCGAGTACAAGGTGGATGCCCTGATTGGTCATTCCGTAATAAACGGCCCAGCCTAGTGCACCTGTAAGACCGCAAAAAACGACTTCTTTTTTTGGTGCAGTAAACAGTATAGCGAAAGAGATGCTGGCAAACATTGCCACGATAAATTCTAATATAATCATGGTAAGAGCCTCCTTAATCAAAAACTTCCAAAAATAGCCATTGGAATAATGATGCCGACAGCAATACAAAGTGCCGTAAGCAGGGCATCAATTAGATGTATGGTTCCGGAAAGATAGTCACCATTGTGGAAGTCGCGAATGGATGTGGTAAACGTAATTCCAGGAACTAACGGCATAATGGCACCGATAATGATTTTATCCTGTAAGAGAGGCAGTCCTGTCAGCAGCAAAAGGCATGTACAGGTAGACACAAAAGCACTTGCAAATACGTTTTTTAAAAAACGTGAAAACTTGTGCACGGTCAAATAGTTTAATACCATCTGCTCTAGTGTGCCGATTAGAAAAGAAAAACCAAAATCGAGCAAGCCACCTCCAAAAATAAAGGTGTAGCAGGCACTACCGAGTCCACAAAAGAAATTCTGAATCATTTGCGAGTAGGTAGGTAAGGTTTTTGCCTCTTTTACACGAATCCAGCCTTCTTCAATCGTGCATTTGTGTGTACACAAATCACGTGTCAACTGATTGAGATATGCGATTTTGGATAAATTGACACCTCCTAATGGCACATGACGAATCATGCTACAAGCATCTTCTTTGTCTTCATTTGCGCTGGCAAAGATACCATTGGAAAGTACATATACATCAAAGTTTTCTACATCATATGCTTTTAAAATATGAATTACCGTATCCTCAATACGATAAATTTCTCCCCCATTTCGCAGCATGATATCTGCGATTTCAACGGCAAGAGATAACACTTCTTTGGTGGTTGCCATAAGAACTTCTCCTTTACATTCATACATATCAAATGTAAAGCCAAACACAGACGGTGTCAATCATTTTTCAAGGAAAAATTCTTCAAAACGCACGATGCAAATTTCACTTATATATTTACAAAATTGGTACATACTATACAAAAATGGAGGATTTGGAAGATGAAGCTGTATCGATGTTTGATTGGCGGGCTGTTGGCCTTCTTTATTACAATAGGTGTGTTGTTTGTGGTGTCTTATTATGAGAAAGAACATTCGACAGAAGATGGAACACTTATTTTTCAGTATGAGCAACCTGAAAGGGGAGACGAAAGTGTCGCAAGTGATCGTGTATGTGAAAGCCTCTGGCAACTGTATTGTATATGACAAAAACATTACCTTGGGTGATGTGTTGAAAATAGAATGTACAAATATCGGAATTTTACGCGCAATAAAGCAGATGCCTTTGTACCAATTCAATCATGAGCATTCCATCGTGGTATCGATTTTGAAAGTGATTGAAGTCATCCATGAAGACTATCCCAATATTGAAGTTGTCAACTACGGAGAGAACGATTTTATTGTGGAGTATCAAAAGAGTACGGTAAAGAATCCGTGGCTCGAAAAATTAAAACTGATTCTCATCGCTATCATCGTTTTTTTCGGTTCTGCGTTTACGATTATCACTTTTCATGTGGATATTGGGATACAAAAAGCATTTGAACGTTTCTATGAGCAATTAATGGGGGAAACGAAGCCAATGGTAACCGAACTGGAAATTTCCTATAGTATCGGACTTGCGGTTGGAATCATGGTCTTTTTTAACCATTTTAGCAAGAAGAAACTGACGAAAGACCCAACTCCAATGGAAGTAGAAATGAAAAAATACAATCAGGACTTGATACTGACCAAGGTCGCAGAGTCTGACGAGAAAGGACATACCATTGATGTTACTTAAGTCATTGTTTCTAATACTG
>JAGBEZ010000023.1 GCA_017936725.1 Agathobacter sp. | reverse complement strand
TTTATCCTTCAGGGTGGTGTTGATACCTCTCTTATTAAATGGATGAAGACAGACGGTATCGGACGTGTTTGCCGTAACGGTATCAACTTTACAGAAAGAGGATTTGGTATCCGTGGTGCAGTTGGATGTTCTGACCGTGCGAACACAGCAATTTCAAAAGCTACACCAGCAGATTTCGATTTCGATTATATCTTTGGCGAACTCGGCGTAAGATGGTTGCATACCGGTGGTATCTACGCTGCATTATCAGAAGAAGCTTGCGAAACCGTTATCGCTGCTTGTAAAGCTGCTAAGAAATACGGCACAATCGTATCTTACGACTTAAACTACAGACCTTCTATGTGGAGCGCTATCGGTGGTCTTGAAAAAGCTCAGGCTGTAAACAAAGAAATTGCTCGGTACGTAGACGTTATGATCGGTAACGAAGAAGACTTCACAGCATGTCTTGGTTTCGAAATCGAAGGTAATGACGAAAACTTAAAAGAACTTAATATCGAAGGCTACAAGAAGATGATTAACGAAGCTGTTAAGACATATCCTAACTTCAAAGCAGTTGCTACTACTCTTCGTGAAGTAAAAACAGCTACAGTAAACGACTGGTCAGCTCTTTGCTGGGCAGGTGGAGAAATCTACAAAGCAAAAGACTACAAGGGTCTTGAAATCATGGACCGTGTAGGTGGCGGCGACTCATTTGCTTCTGGTTTAATCTATGGATTAATGACAACTGGCGATGCTGAAACAGCTGTTAACTACGGTGCAGCTCACGGCGCACTTGCTATGACAACACCAGGTGACACTACAATGGCTAGCAAAAAAGAAGTGGAAGCTATTATGGGTGGCGCTGGCGCTCGTGTACAGAGATAATTCTTTACACAAGCAAATAGCGAATATCGCAATTTTAGTTCAATCAAAAACCTCCCCATCACTGGGGAGGTTTTCTTATGTCATCAAATAAAAATCGTTACCATGATTGGTACTATAATGACCGTCAACAATCCTGCAATCACAATCGACAGCGAACTCATCGCGCCTTCAATTTCACCGATTTCCAACGCTTTTGTTGTTCCAATTGCATGTGCCGCATTTCCACAGGCTAGTCCCACGGAAACTGGATTGGTAATCGCAAAAATCTTACAAATCGTTTTCACGATAATCGCACCTAAAATACCTGTAAATACTACAATCCCAACCGTCACTGTCGGATTGCCTCCGATTTCTTCGGAAATACCCATAGCAATCACCGTAGTTATAGACTTCGGCATAAGCGAAAGCGTGATTTCATCTGGAAGCACAAACAATGATGCCAGCCCTAAAATAGTGATACCTCCTGCAAGTATCCCAGAAAAAATACTAATCAAAACAGCCCCAGCATACTTTTTCAACAGTTCCAACTGCCTATACATAGGAACTGCCAAACTAATCGTCGCAGGTGTCAACAATTTCGACAAAAGAGCCGAGCTTCTTTCATAATCTGTTATGTTAATATCAAAAACTCCCAAAAAAGCCACCACAAATACTGCGGTAACTAAAATAGGATTCAAAATCGTCCATTTAAACTTCTTTGAGATTTTCTTTGCTATCCAAAAGAAAAAAACAGATAACAAACAGCCAAACAGCATCGTCTGGCTCATATATGTATTAAACATCATCGTCATCCTTTCTTTCTATCATCCATTGAGAAACTTTTCCCGTTACCACCATGACTACAACGGAACTGATTACAATAATAAGTAATAAGGGAATAAGATTATCTAAAATCAATGACTTAAGTGTCACCAGTTTCACCACCGAAGGAACAAACAAAAGCGGCATAATAAAGATCAAAAGATCCGCACCACTTTCCACCCACTCTAAAGGTATTACTTTTCCTGCCAAAGCAAGAAATAGCAAAAGCACTCCGTACACACTGGCCGGAATCGGCAATGGAATATATGCATGCAATAGTTCTCCTATCAAAGAAATCGCAAATATTATCGCAAACGAAACAATAAATCTTTTTACACGTTTCATAGGATTCCTCCTGAAATCAATCACTGATTTTATTGTACCATATTCGCAATTTTTCTCAATATTGTTTTTCCACTGAATTTTCCATAAAAACTAACAGAAAAATGGTGGTTTTGTAAACAAAGTTATGCTATAATTTCATTACTACTAACATGTCAAATGTTAAATGTGTAATACAAGGAGGGTATTTATATGCCAATGCAAATGGGCTTTCGTTGGTATGGGGAAGGAAATGACAAAATTTCATTAAACTATATCAAACAGATTCCAGGTGTTACCAGTATCGTTTGGTCTTTACACCACAAAATGCCAGGTGAAGTTTGGTCTGTAGAAGAAATCGCAGAAGTTAAGAAACAGCTTGATGAATATGGTTTCAACATGGACGTTGTAGAATCCGTAAACGTACATGACGACATCAAGATTGGTCTTCCAACTCGTGATCAGTACATTGCAAACTACATCGAAACAATCAAAAACCTTTCAAAATTCGGCGTTAAAGTTATTTGCTATAACTTCATGCCAGTATTTGACTGGACAAGAACTGATCTTTTCCATCCAGTAGGTGACGGCTCTACAGCTCTTTACTATGAAGCAGCTCGTATCCATGATGATCCTAAGGAAATGGCTGATTACATTTTAAATAACTTAGGCGGAATGACATTCCCAGGCTGGGAACCAGAACGTATGGCTAAATTAGACGAGCTTTTCGAAGCTTACAAACCAGTTGACAAAGAAGCATTATGGGCGAACCTCAAATACTTCTTAGAAGCTATCATGCCTACATGTGAAGAATGTGACATCAAGATGGCTATCCATATGGACGATCCACCATGGGATATCTTTGGTCTCCCACGTCTTATGACTTGTGAAGAAAACATCGAACGTTTCTTAACAATGGTAGACAACCCATACAACTGCTTAACATTATGCTCAGGCTCATTAAATGCAGATCCTAAGAATGATGTTCCAAAAATCGTTCGCAGATTCTGTGATCGTATCGCATTTGCACATATCCGTAACGTAAAACACTTCGATAACGGTGACTTCTCAGAAGCATCTCACCGTGACTGCGATGGTGACACACAGATTCTTGAAATCTTAAAAGCTTACCATGACTGCGGTTTCGAAGGTTACATCCGTCCAGACCATGGTCGTCATCTTTGGGATGAAGAACCAGGTAATGTACGCCCAGGCTACGGCTTATATGACCGTGCTCTTGGTATCATGTACATGCTCGGTGTATGGGATATGCTCGACAAACTTGATGAGAAATAGAAACGTTGCTATTTAGAAAAGTAAAAAAAGACTTCACCGATTGCACATGCTTGCATGAATGCAATTGAATGAAGTCTTTTTTATTTGGCTAAATAAAAACCTATATTTTTGAATACCCAAATGCATTTGTAAATGCATCTACTGGTTGTTTGTTCTTACACAT
>JAGBEZ010000022.1 GCA_017936725.1 Agathobacter sp. | reverse complement strand
TGGTGGTGGGATTCGTACCGTGGATGATTTCAAGGTATTGCTTCGTGAAGGTGCGGACAAGATTTCTATCAACTCTTCTGCAATCAATACACCAGAGCTTATCAGTAATGCGGCAGATCGTTTTGGCAGTCAGTGTGTAGTAGTAGCGATTGATGCACGTCGTCGCGAAGACGGAAGCGGCTGGAATGTATATAAAAATGGTGGCCGTATTGATACAGGCTTAGATGCGATTGAATGGGCAATGAAAGCAGACAGAATGGGGGCTGGCGAGATACTTCTTACCAGCATGGATTGCGATGGAACCAAAGCGGGATATGATATCGAATTGACTCGTTTGATTTCACAGAATGTCTCTATTCCAGTAATTGCTTCCGGTGGAGCAGGCACAAAGGAGCATTTTTATGATGCTTTAACCGAAGGTTGTGCGGACGCTGCTTTGGCGGCATCTTTGTTTCATTTTAAAGAATTGGAAATTATGGATTTGAAGGGATATCTTGCTGATAGAGGGGTATCTGTAAGACGATAAGGAATAAAAATTATGGCAATGCTTACAAATGATTGGGCACAAGCGTTAAGCGATGAATTTAAACAGCCCTACTATAGAAATTTATATAGTTTCGTAAAAGAGGAATACGCAAAAACTACGATATATCCGCCTGCGGATGATATTTTTAATGCCTTGCATTATACTCCACTTAACGAAGTGAAGGTAGTGATTTTGGGACAGGACCCATATCACAATGTCAATCAGGCGCATGGATTATGTTTTTCTGTTTTGCCATCTCAGCCAGAAATACCTCCATCTTTGCAGAATATTTACAAAGAATTAGAAGCAGATTTGGGATGTAAAATTCCAAATAATGGGTATTTAGAAAAATGGGCAAAACAAGGGGTACTGATGCTCAATACAGTGCTTACGGTAAGAGCGCATCAGGCAAATTCGCATCAGAACAAGGGATGGGAACAGTTTACAGATGCGATTATCCGTGAAGTAAACAAAATTGATAGACCAGTCGTATATCTTCTGTGGGGAAGACCAGCGCAGAGTAAAATTTCTATGCTGAATAATCCAAAACACTTAATCTTAAAAGCCCCACATCCAAGTCCATTATCCGCATACCGTGGATTTTTTGGCTGTAAGCACTTTAGTCAGACAAATGACTTTTTGGCTGCGAATGGACTACAACCGATTGACTGGCAGATAGAGGATATTTTGTAATGGAAAAATATATTTTAGAATGCTGTGTTGACAGTGTAGAATCTGCAATCCATGCGGCAAAAGGCGGTGCGAGCAGGCTTGAATTGTGCGCAAACCTAATCATCGGCGGTACGACGCCAGATGTAGCCTTGGTAAAAGAAATTCGAAAATATAGCGATATTCGTATCCATGCACTGATTCGTCCACGTTTTGGCGATTTTTGTTATACAGAACATGAGATGGAGATTATGAAATCGCAGATTTGTGCCTTAAAAGAGGCGGGCGTAGAAGGTGTGGTCATTGGTGTTTTGGATGTAGACGGAAATCTGGATATATCCAAAATGAAGGAACTTATGCAAGAGGCGCAAGGCTTAAGTGTAACGCTTCATCGAGCATTTGACATGTGCAAAGATCCCTTTCAAGCATTGGAAGAGGCCATTTCCCTTGGCGTGCATACCATTCTTACTTCTGGGCAGAAAGCATCTGCTTGGGAAGGCCGTGAGTTGCTTTGCCAGTTAATAAAACAAGCAGATGGTCGCATCGACATTATGGCGGGTGCAGGTATTTCGGCTTCTGTTATTGAAAAACTTATCCCTGTTACAACGGGAACTAGTTACCATATGTCTGGGAAAATCACCCTGGATAGCAAAATGAAGTATCGTAAAGCAGATGTGAGCATGGGACTTCCATCTTTAAGTGAGTACGAAATCTGGCAGACTTCCGAAGAGGCCGTACGGGAAGCGGTACAAGTCTTGGAGCATGCAAAAATGTAGAACCAAGCGACAAAAAGATACATGGAGGATAGATGCGTGGAAAATGAGAGACTGAAACAGCAATTCGCATTTTGTCTAGAAGCAGATAAGGAGAAAAAGATAGGCAGACAAACCTATATTTCAGATGCAAGCCGGAAAGAAAATGATGCAGAACATGCATGGCACATGGCACTTATGACACTTATCTTAAGCGAATATGCGAACGAGGAAATCGACGTGCTTCGAACGATATCTATGATTTTGATGCATGATATCGTAGAGATAGATGCTGGAGATACCTACGCCTATGATGAGGAGGCAAAGAAAAGTCAGAAGGAGCGAGAAGAAAAGGCTGCAGACCGTATTTTTTCTATGCTGCCAGAGGATCAGAAATGTAAATTCCATGAATTGTGGGAGGAATTTGAGGCACAAGAAACAAAGGAAGCAAAGTTCGCCCGCACCATGGATAATATTCAGCCTCTGATGTTAAATGATGCAACCGATGGTAAAAGTTGGAGCGAACGCGGAGTTCGCATTAGTCAGGTTTTAAAAAGAAACGAGAATACGGCAAAGGGTTCAAAAGCATTATGGGAGTATGCATACGAACAGATGTTAAAACCAAATGTCGAAAAAGGTCGAATTATAGACGATAGAAATGAATAAATAGCGAAGGCTGTCATGGATGAGAACAGAAATCCATGACAGTTT
>JAGBEZ010000021.1 GCA_017936725.1 Agathobacter sp. | reverse complement strand
ATTTGAGGTCAATCACCATGTCTGGAATGTAATCTAGGATAAGTACCATATCATCATCGGATGGTTCGGTTTCCATCGTCTCTGAGACCTCTGTTGATTCACTTACTTGTTGTTTATCTTCTATATTTTGGTTTGAGACATCATGACTGGTACAGCCTGTACATAACACTACCAGCACCAGTGTCATAATACATATTAAAAATCTTTTCATCTATTGACTCCACTGCTCATAAAGTTCCAAATATTCCTGCTCCACTTCTTCAAATGGGCGCACGGTATAATCTTGCTTTATCTTAAGTTTAGGCTCCTCACCTAAATCTGTTATTCCCAGTAATTCTCGCAAATCAAAGTATAGCAAATCATCATCTACTTTTTTTACAAGGATTTGCTCTTCTTCCGTCAAAGAACTCCCTAAAAATTTGGTATAAATAAGATTGATTATTTTTTCTTCTGCACGTACATATTCTGGAAGAACTTCTTTCAATGGGCGTGGCACATCTGACATATATGCTTCACTTGCATCATGTAAAAGACACGCCAATATGACTCTTTTACTATACCCTCTTGCTGCAGCCTCCTTTGCACACCATACGCAGTGCTGTCCTACCGAAAGAAACTGCTTTACATGTCCATTTCCACGGCAAGTAAGCGATAACGCATGTGCAAAATCCCTTACGTCAAACAATTCCGGATCTGGCTGTAATGGGTCGATTCTTTTCTCTGTATATGTGGTAATATATCCCATATTTCATTCTCCTGCTTGATTTTATACTTCTTTCTTCATCCAGATATGAGGACATCCTTCCTCTTCCTCAATCTCTCCATAAGAAGTATACCCAATTTTTTCATAAAATCCTGCAACTCTGCATTGTGCATGCAAACGAATTTCTTTTCCACCCACGCTACGCACATAGTCTTCTGCTGCTTCTACGATTTGACTACCTAAGCCCTTTGTACGATACTCTTTTACAACTGCGAGTCTACCGAGCAAATAGACTTGTGCATCGTCACTTACAAATACTCTGCAGGTGCCAATAGGACGCTCTGTATCATCAAATGCTACAAAATGCATTGCAATATCATCGATATCATCAAATTCATCACGAAACCCCTGCTCTTTTACAAAAACTTCTATTCTTACATCAATTGCCTGCTGAGGCGCTGATGTAAATTTCTCTATAATCATGCTTTCCTCCCAATTTCTATCATTATAGCACTCTTATGTTAAGAAAGGAACCTCACTTTCGTGAAGTTCCTCTCTATCTCATATTGATTATACTTTTTATTTTGCAGGTTCTTCTACCGTTACTTTACGAATTTCTTTTGTACGGATTTCCTTACAAATCTGGTCTACAAATTCTGCGATAGGTTTCACACCTTCATCACCAGCGAAACGGCTTCTTACAGAAACTGTTCCATCAATTTCTTCCTGTGCACCTACTACGAGCATATATGGAAGTCTATCCATACGAGCTTCACGAATCTTGTAACCAATCTTTTCAGAACGGCTATCTACCGTTACGTCTACACCATTGCTCTTAAGTTCTTTTGCAACTTTTTCCGCATATTCAGTATACTTTTCTGAAATTGGAAGTACACGAACCTGTTCTGGACAAAGCCATGTTGGGAATTTACCAGCATATTTTTCGATTAACCATGCAAGTGTTCTTTCGTAGCATCCAAGTGATGTTCTGTGAATGATATAAGGACGAACCTTTTCCCCATTCTGGTCTACATAGTACATATCGAAGTTTTCTGCGATAGCACAGTCGAGCTGGATGGTAATCATCGTGTCTTCTTTTCCGTATACGTTCTTAGCCTGGATGTCAATCTTTGGTCCGTAGAATGCTGCTTCCCCATCTTCTTCTGTGAAGGAAACGCCTTTTTCGATTAATACCTGACGTAACGCATCCTGTGTGCTATTCCAGTATGCATCATCACCAAGATATTTTTCTTTATTATTTGGATCCCATTTTGAAAGGCGGAATGTTACATCATCCTGTAATCCAAGTGTAGAAAGAATGTAGTATGCTAAGTCAAAACATGCCTTTAATTCTTCTTCTGCCTGGTCTGGACGGATTACATTGTGTCCTTCTGAAATTGTAAACTGACGAACACGTGTCAAACCATGCATTTCACCGGAGTCTTCCGCACGGAATAATGTAGAAGTTTCACCCATACGAACTGGTAAATCTCTGTAAGAATGTTGTTCATTTTTGTATACAAAATACTGGAATGGACATGTCATAGGACGAAGCGCAAATACTTCTTTGTCCACTTCTTCATCACCCATTACAAACATGCCATCTTTGTAATGATCCCAGTGTCCAGAAATCTTGTAGAGGTCAGATTTTGCCATAAGAGGTGTACGAGTACGGATGTAACCCCATTCCTGTTCCTCCAAGTCTTCAATCCATCTCTGGAGTTTCATAATCATCTTTGTACCTTTATGTGTAAACAAAGGAAGCCCCTGACCGATTACATCAACGGTTGTGAAAAGTCCCATTTCACGACCAAGCTTGTTGTGGTCACGCATCTTGATATCTTCTAAACGGTCAAGATGAGCCTGTAAATCTTCTTTGTTGTTGTATGCTGTTGCATAAATTCTTTGAAGTCTAGCCTTGTTTGCATCGCCTCTCCAGTAAGCCATAGAAGAAGAAATGAGTTTATATGCTTTTACACCCTTTGTATTCATAAGGTGTGGACCTGCACAGAGGTCTACAAAGCCACCCTGATCATAGAAGGAGATTTCTGCATCTTCTGGAAGGTCTTCGATGAGCTCTACCTTGTATGGTTCATTCTTTTCTTTCATAAGAGCGATTGCTTCGTTTCTTGGAAGTGTAAATCTAGTGATTCTATTACCCTTCTTAATGATTTTTTTCATTTCTTTTTCGATTGCGTCTAAGTCTTCGCGTGAGAATGGTTCTCTGTCGAAGTCATAGTAGAAGCCATCTTCGATAGCTGGTCCAATCGCTACCTTTGCTTCTGGGAAAAGGTTCTTTACTGCTTCTGCCATGATGTGAGATGCTGTATGACGAACTACTTTTAATCCTTCTGGATCATTTGCTGTGATGATGTTTAATGTAGCGTCATCTTCTACTACGGTTCTTAAATCTACTACCTCGCCATTTACTTCGCCTGCACATGCTGCGCGTGCAAGACCTTCGCTGATATCAAGGGCGATATCATAGACACTTTTTGCTTCATTGTACTCTTTTACAGAGCCGTCTTTGAGTGTGATTTTCATTTTTCTCTCTCCTTTTCTATAATGAATGTTTCTTGTATCTGGTTAAAATTAAAAATCCCAGATACAACATTAGTTGCATCTGGGACGACTAAACATAATCGTGGTTCCACCCAAATTCATCTGTTTTTCAAATTAATCAAAAAACAAATCTCATTCTGACGATAACGGTGTCGGCCGGACCGGATTGGGGTCACTCTGAGGTGGTCTTCGGCTGTTTCTTTGTAAGGACGCTCGCACCACATAGCTTTGCTATGGCGTCTTTCTCTGATACAGATTCACAACGTACTCTTCTCATCAACGTTTTTTGTATTTAATTACTATGCTATTTTAGTACCTTTTTTTGCTTTTGTAAAGTCTATTTTTCGTTATCCACTTCATTTTGTTTCCTCTTTAGCATTTCATTGACCTTTTCTGTATCTCTTTTTGTCGTAGAATATATAATCAGCCATATGAGCAAATAAAAAAGAATAAAAATAACAGAAAAATAAAAAATCGGAGTTACATCCCTTTCCAGCCAATCATTGAGCAAATACGTTATCAAATAACTGACATATAATACCACACCATGAATCAAAATGGCTACCAT